>JBJTHB010000034.1:0-9674 GCA_046094245.1 Actinomycetota bacterium | reverse complement strand
AAGAGCGTTGGCCGATTCACCGTACCGCTCCTGATTTCGATCAGCTTGAGTCCAAGACTGAAATGTTCGAAACCGGTATCAAAGTTATCGACTTGCTTACTCCATATGTAAAAGGCGGAAAGATCGGCCTCTTCGGTGGTGTTTCAGTATTCGCCGGCGTTGGTGAACGTACTCGTGAAGGTAACGACTTGTTCCTTGAAATGACCGAAACTGGCGTTATCAATAAGACCGCCTTGGTCTTCGGTCAGATGGATGAACCACCCGGAACTCGTCTTCGCGTTGCGCTCTCGGCTTTGACTATGGCTGAATATTTCCGGGATGTCCAGAAGCAAGATGTTCTTCTCTTCATCGATAACATCTTCCGCTTCACACAAGCAGGTTCGGAAGTATCAACGCTCCTTGGCCGTATGCCTTCAGCTGTGGGTTACCAACCAACACTTGCTGATGAAATGGGCGTGCTTCAAGAGCGTATTACTTCGACACGTGGTCACTCCATTACATCGATGCAGGCGATTTACGTTCCTGCCGATGACATTACTGACCCAGCTCCACACACAACATTCACCCACTTGGATGCGACTACGGTTCTTTCTCGTCCGATCTCTGAGTTGGGTATCTATCCTGCGGTGGATCCACTCGACTCGACTTCGCGCATCCTCGATCCGCGTTACATCGGTGAGAATCACTTCCGCGTCGCAAACCGCGTCAAGCAGATCTTGCAGCGTTATAAGGATCTCCAAGACATCATCGCAATTCTTGGTATCGATGAACTCTCTGAAGAGGATCGCATTCTCGTCGGACGTGCACGTCGCATTCAGCGCTTCTTGTCACAGAACACCTTCGTTGCGAAGGTCTTCACTGGAATCGACGGCTCCTTCGTTCCGCTAAGCGAAACCATCGCAGCATTCGATGCGCTCGCTAACGGCGACTATGACCACATCCCAGAACAAGCATTCTTCATGTGCGGCGGTCTCGATGACGTCGAACGTAAGGCTGCGGAATTGGCAAAGAGCTAATCGATGTCAGATAAAACTCTTACCGTCGAATTTGTAACGCCAGAGAAGCGAGTCTGGTCGGGCAAGGCCACCATGGTTTCTGCGCGCACGCTCGAAGGTGATCTGGGAATTCTCCCTGATCACGCACCGCTTCTTGGCGTTCTCGTTGACGGCAAGGTTTCTATCAAAGGCGTCGATGGATCGACAGAAGAGTTCAATGTCAGCGGCGGGTTCTTATCTGTTGCTAACAATCGTGTTTCTGTCCTGGGCGAAAGTGCGACGCAATAACCTCGTAGCTGTAATGGCGCTCGCGCTGTTAGTCGGCGCAAGCGCGCCTTCCCACGCGCATTTCCCAGTCACCCTCTCGACGGTACATAACAAAGTTGGCACCAGTCCCATCTTGATTGATGGAACTATTTCCTTTGCCGTATATGCGAATTTCACCAGAGCAAAACAAGAACGATTTGTTCGTTTCGCTCTCAAAGCTGGCGAAGAACTCAATCTTGAGTATCTGATACTTGATCAATCTCCAACCAACAAATTGAAGAACTCGCAACTTCCGTCTGTTCTCGTAACATCACCGTCGGGCAAGAAAATCGTGCTCTCCATAAAGGAACGAACCCCTTTCTTTGAGCCTTATGGGAAGAAGAACTATTTCTATCTTTCGCGCATAAATCAGAGCGGCGAGGCCGGTATCTACACTGTGCGAGCGACCGCTAAAACCCGCGCATCAATAGTCGTGGCGGTAGGAAGGACAGAGACCCGAGGCGATGTTCTCAATTCTGGAACGGCCAAGGGCGAGTGTCCCGTCACGATTGCCAAAGAGGAAGCAATCACCGACGCTCGAGCGTCGCAATTGTTGGGTATGACGGAGGAGGCGGCCGAAGTCTGTGCAGCAGCAAATACTTGGTTGTATCGCGTTGGAGAGCGTGATGGCGAGCAATTCGCCCTCACTAGGGACTATCGAACAAACCGCGTGACTGTGTCAGTAGTTTCTGGAACGATCTCATCGGTAGAAATCGGTTAGGGGGCGAAGTGTTTCAGCGTTATTTGGAGCGAATTCAAGCAGTCTCAGAGTTTCTAGCCCGGGCACCGCACCCTGATCAAGCGCTCGAATTTCTAAGCGCACATGTCTCTCCGTTGGACGAAGTTGCAGTGATATCACGCGCAGTCGTTGATCATGATGGAGTAATGCGAGTTGAAAACATTCGTGGATTTAGCAAATACGAGATTATTTCTCGCGCCTCAATGCATATTTCACAGCAACGTCCGCTTACTACTGCAGCGCGCACCCAAAAAATAGTCTGGGCACATATCGATACAGTGCTCCAACAGTTCCCTGATTTCGTTCACTTTGATAGTGAGACTCCATGGAAGTCGTCAGTAACTCTTCCCATTGGCCTCAAATACGTCTATGGTCTCAGCTTTCCAAGTGATGTGACTGCCTTCGACAACATAAATAATTACTTTGAATCGATTCGATCCATCATAATGATTTATGAGAGTGCTTTAGACCTTAAAGGTGTGATCAATTCACGTCGTGTTATTGAAGAGAGTGAAGTTCAACCTCTTTCAGAAAGACAAAATAAGATCCTTGATTTATTGAAAATGGGAAGAACAAATAAAGAGATTGCTGAAGCTATAGGCTATAGCGAATCTCTTGTCCGCCACGAAACAATGATTATTTACAAGAAGTTACGCGTAGAGGGCCGAAACCAACTTCGAGAGAGCAGCTAATCAACGCGAGTTACATCTGCGCCGAGGGATTGAAGCTGTTCGGCGAAATTCGGATAGCCACGATCAACGTGATACGCGCCCTCAACAAAAGTAACTCCGTCGCTCACTAATCCGGCAAGTACTAGCCCGGCACCAGCGCGTATATCGGAAGCCATCACTGGTGCTGATGAGAGCTGGGGGATACCGCTGATTGATGCATGATGTCCATCGACCCGAATCTTTGCGCCAAGGCGTACAAGCTCATTTACAAACATAAATCGTCCCTCAAAAACGTTTTCAGTGACGAGGGCATCACCTTCTGCAATGGAATTGAGCGTGATCACAAAAGGCTGAAGATCAGTAGGAAAACCGGGGTAGGGAAGTGTGGCCACATCAACTGCGGTCGGGCGTCGATCCATCTTCACGCGGATGCCATCAGAAATCGACGTCACAACAGCACCAGCCGCAACTAATTTCTCGAGAGGCAATTCAAGATGTTCAGGTTTAGCGCCATGAATGGAAATATCTCCTCGAGTCATCGCCGCAGCAAAAGCCCATGTACCTGTGACGATGCGATCTGGAATTGCGACATGGACAGCTGGATGTAGCGCCTCGACCCCACGAATTGTGATTGTTGGAGTACCGAGGCCTTCAATCTTCGCTCCCATTGCAATCAAGAAGTTTCCAATATCTACGATATCTGGTTCGCGAGCAGCGTTATCGAGAACAGTCGTGCCCGATGCCAGAACGGCAGCAGTCATAATGTTTTCTGTGGCACCAACGCTGGGAAACTCAAGTTCGATCGTTGTTCCTTTTAGCCCGTTTGGCGCCGAAGCGATGATGTAACCATGTTCGCTATGCGCATCTGCTCCAAGAGCGACGAGTCCTTTAGTGTGAAAATCTAATCCGCGTGACCCAATCGCGTCACCACCAGGCAATGCAACTTCGGCTTTATGGAGACGTGCCACTAACGGACCCAAGACGTTGATAGAGGCTCGAAGCTTCCTCACAATTTCGTAGTCAGCGCGATAACCAGGAACTTCTGGGACATCAATAGTGACTGATTGTGAAGAGCGATCACGAGTGATTGTGCAACCCAAGGTTTCTAAGAGTTCTGCCATCATGGCAACATCGGCAATATCTGGAACGTTTTTGATGGTGGAAGTGCCTGGCGCAAGGAGTGAGACGGCCATTAATTTCAGGACTGAGTTTTTTGCACCATGGATATAAACATCACCGCGGAGCGAGGTACCACCGAGAACTCGAAAACGATCACGCGGGTGCAACATTTCGAATTCCTCTCTCACTCGGTTGGTGGCTCTAGAGCGGACAGACTCTAATTGGCTACATCGTAACTACTCCAATAGGCTCGCCCCATGGTTAATCTGACTCGAATTTATACAAAGACCGGCGACGATGGCACCACTTCGCTAGGAGATATGAGTCGAACCTCCAAGAATGACCCACGCCTCGAGGCGTATGCCACTGTCGATGAGGCAAACTCATATATCGGCGTTGTACTTGCGCTTCCTAATCTCGATGAGGGTATTCGAAAATTGTTAGTTCGTGTCCAGAACGACCTCTTTGATGTCGGTGCAGATTTATGTACTCCCGTTGTTGATGCTCCTGCTCATGAACCACTTCGAGTTCTTGAATCACAGGTCAGCTATCTTGAAGAGCAGATTGATCACTACAACTCGTCCTTGGAAGCGCTTCGTTCATTTGTATTGCCATCAGGTACACCGGCATCGGCACATCTTCATGTGGCTCGCACTGTGGTCAGACGTGCAGAACGTCGGACCTGGCAAGCAATTCATGCTTTCGGTGAGGGTGTCAACAAGTTAACTGCAAAATATCTTAACCGTCTCTCAGATCTTCTCTTTGTTCTTGCTCGATACGAGAATCGCGAGCTCGGTGACCAACTCTGGGTTCCCGGAAAGAATCGCTAACCGGGAAGAACGTTTAGCTACGAAGTATTGCTTGCGCAGCTTTTACTTCACTTGGAAAGACCATGATGCGAGGCCCCTGCTTAGTTTGAGTAAGGGTTGCTTTGATTCCATGTTCCAATAACTTGCGTTTGAGTATCTCGCCTTCAATGTGGTTACCAGGAGCAGCCACAACTTCGAGTAGGCCATATTCATCATCGTTGCCGATTCTGCTTGGTCGTTCTACCACGGATTTTCCGCGCGAAAAAGCCCAACGCAGAAGGATGATTAAGATTCCAAGTACGAAGAATCCGGCAAATGAAGTCAGAAATAGCGCGTTATTTATTCCACCAAGCACAGTTAATTGCTCGCAATCGGAGTTGGGGAAGCTACAGGGATGTATGAATGGCCGAATACTGGTTTATCACTCGCACTTCGGTGACAGATCACTTTGATGGAGGTGAGATACACATCTGGTTCGATTTTCTGACCGCTCACGAGGAAGATCGTCTTTTGCGCTTTCTTTTCACTTCCCGAGGCATATGTTGTTAAGGCGCCCAATGTCACAGGTTCGGGCCCACTTTCATCCGATGTCATGACTTTTGATGTCACTTCCCACCATTTACATCCCGTCTCTGCGGCAGCAATGACTGCACCACACGCAAATTCTTGACAATTCTTGACTACTGACTGCAATGTTCGTTTTGCTGATAGCAAGCCTATTAATTCTTTACTAGAAGGCACTTTTGCATAGACGCCATCTTTACCTTTGAAACCTTGTGGTGGCCACTTTGGCGATGGTGATGGGATTGGCTTGGCAGTCTTCTTGGCGACGACCTTTACTTCTGATGCTTCAACGGGGTTAGACATGACAAGCAAGAGCGCAGAGGTGATACATCCAGCGATAATCGCTCGAAAAGTCATGGGCCCAATCTAGCCGCAAGTAATGGAGAATATCCCTGTGAGTCCGCGGAGAAATAAGCCAAAGCAGCGTAAAGGTCGTAACAAACCTGCCCAAGAAGATCGTGATATCGCAGCCTCACATGAAACTATCGAGGAACATCATGAAGGCATCTACATGGTGCGTCGAATTACGGGATCAAGTTCAACAAAGCCATATCGCTGTCCAGGTTGCGATCAGCTCATTCCGATGGCAACACCTCACACAGTTGCTTGGATAGAACATGATGTCGAATCACGGCGACATTGGCATACTGCATGCTGGAATAAACGTGATGTAAGAAAACCCAAGATTGAAAGAACGCGAAACGCCCCCAGATACTAAGAGTTAGCGACGTCGTCGTCGATGCAAGAGATTGACGAGACGAATGATTGTCTTATCGGCAAAACCAGTTCGCTGAAAAGTCGTGAATTGAAGAGGAATATTGAATCGCGTCTTTACGACAGTGCGTGGGTATGTGAACTCCAATAGACCTTCTGCGCCGTGAATCCGACCATATCCGCTGTCTTTAACACCACCAAATGGAACAGATCCAATTGCTGCGAATGAGAAAGCCGAATTAATCGAGACCATGCCGCACTTCAACAAAGATGCAATCTTCTTTCCATTTCGCTTCGACCAGACGGCAGCGCCGAGCCCATATGCGGTGGAGTTTGCTAGATCGACTGCCTCATCCATGTTTCGAACAGTGTTTATCACAAGAGTTGGGCCAAAAGTCTCCTCAGTCATTGCCTTGGAATCCTCAGGGACGTTTCGCATAATGACGGGTTGGACATATCCACCTTTGACAGAATTTTTATCACCAATGAGGAACTCGCCACCACGTTTAACTGCATCATCAATATGAGATTTGATGATCTTGAGCTGTGAAGGCATAGTTGCGGGACCGTAATGTGCATTATCTTCATATCCAGGAGTAATTTTCGATGCCATGTCGACGATTACGCGGGTGAAAGAATCTGCAACATCTTGATGCACATAGACGCGTTCTGCACCAATACATGATTGACCAGCATTTGCCATCGCGTGCCATAGCGTTACTTCTGCTGCACGTTTGATGTCCGCATCGTGGTCTATCAGCACAGGATCTTTTCCGCCACACTCCAAAACAACTGGTGTCATCCTTTCAGCACACGTGGCTGCAACTTTTTTAGCTGTTCGGGTGGATCCAGTAAATGAGATTTTGCTGACCTTACTTTCAGTCAATGCGATTCCTGTTTCTGGTGTTCCGGTGACAACCGTAAAAATATCGTTAAAGGGCGCAACGCGTTTCCATGTCTCGCCGAGCCATGCACCGATAGCGGGCGTGTATTCACTGGGCTTGAAGACTACGGTGTTGCCGGCCGCAAGTGCATAAGCGATAGAGCCCATCGGCGTGAAGATGGGGTAGTTCCATGGACCAATTACCCCTACGACTCCATACGGTACGCGTTGAACTTGTGACGCCATGTTGAACATCAAAAGGCCCGAGGGGCGCGATTGTGGACTCAATACTTTCGGAGCGAATTTTGCTGCCCAAGAAATATGTTCGATTGCAATCGCAACTTCGAGCGCAGCATCACTCAGAGGTTTGCCAGTTTCGCGGTGAATCAAATCTGCTGCATTATCAATCTCTCGAGTAAGTAAAGATGCCCAATCACGTAAAGTAATCAAACGTTTACGGAAACTCAGCGAAGACCATTGATCAGAAGCGGCTTGCGCGCGCGCAACTGCTTCATGTACCTCGCGCGGTGTCATATTGGGAAATACGCCAACAACTTCGCCAGTTGCGGGATTGAGTGATTCGAAAGTCTTCATATCTGAGGTCTAAACTTACAGGCATGGCGGAATTGATTCGACCCAGCACGGTTCTGCCCGCTACGCGAACGCCTATCTCCTTTCTCACATCAGATGGTCTGCGCTTGATTGGCGAAGTAGCAGCACCCGTCAATGGCGATCAATCTCGGGGGCTGCTCTGCCTCCATCCTTTGCCGACACATGGCGGAATGATGGATAGCCATATCTATAAGAAAGCTGCGAATCGACTTCCAGAAATGGCGGGAATTACCGTCATTCGCTTCAACACTCGAGGCACAGTAAGTGAGCAAGGCAAGAGCGACGGTGAATTTGGTAGTGGAATTGCAGAGAAGGAAGATGTCATAGCCGCAATCAATTATTGCTATGAGGAACTCGGTATTAAAAATCTCTGGGTAACCGGTTGGTCATTTGGCACAGATTTAGCTTTGAAATACGCACGTGACGCACGAGTTAAAGGATTGATTCTCCTCTCTCCACCTCTGCGTTTTTCTGAGCAAGCAGACTTAGATTTTTGGGCCGAAGATAAACGTTCGATTATTGCATTGATTCCAGAATTTGATGATTACCTACAACCAGAAGCTGCGCGAGAGAAGTTCGCTTCCATTCCGCAGATTCAGCTCATCGAAGTTAAAGATGGCAAGCACCTCTGGGTTGGCGAACCTTTTGTTTATAGAGTCTTGAGTGAGATAGTGAAAGTAGTAAGCCCAGATCGGCTTCCTCTTCCAACTGAATACTAGAGTCAGGCGTTATCAGTCTTTGGAAAGACAACTTCATCCATAATCAACAACACTGCTGCTGCAATGGGAACCGCAAGCAATCCACCAACAAGTCCCAATAAGGAAGTTCCTAGAAGGGCAGCAACGATTGTGACAAGCCCAGGAATTGAGAGTGAACGTTTCATAATTCGTGGCGTGACCACATAGTTTTCGATTTGAACATAGATTGTGTACAGAACGAACGCGAGAAGCGCCTTCGTAGGCGACTCAGTTAATGCAACCAGAATAACGATGCTGGCTCCAATGAAATGGCCGATCAATGGAATGAGCGCAACGAAGAGAATGACCATTGCTAGCGCCGCGGCATAGGGAAGTTCCAAAGCTAGGGATAAGAAGAATACGAAAGCTGCGGCAAGCCCTGCGATCAGGACTTGAGACCCAACAAATGCGCCTACTCGAGAAATGATTGCATCGCCAATTTTCGACACGCGCTCACGACGTGTAGCGGGCGCAAGTCGATAGAAGATTTTTGTGACATTGGGGAGTGAGGAGAGGAAATACAGAGTTAAAACCATGACGGTGAGAGCAGAGAATGCGCCGGAAAGGACTGTTCTACCAACCCCAACAACGCCACCAAAGGCCCCAGTAAATAATTGGCCATCGGAAATTAAGCTCTGGAATTTAGATTCGAGAGTATCAATTACGCCGTACTGTTTATTGAGGTCAGCCAACGTCGCGTTATTGCGGAGAGAATCAATGAGTTGTGGTGCACCATCAATCAATTCATTCGCTTGGCTAAAGACTGGTGGAATAACGACCATGACAAAAAGGGAGATAATCAGCAGTGCGCATACAACAACAGCCGTGACCGCAGTACCTCTCTTCAAATTTCGAGCCTGAAGAGCTTCGACAGTTGGATTTAAACCCATGGCTAGAAAGAGAGAGATAATGATTAAGACAAAGACTTGTGATGCCGATTGCAGCGCACGTAAAAATGTGATTGCTACGAGTGCGCCTGAGGCTGCAAGAAAACCGAAGTAGAAAGGGTGCTGCGTGTTAAGTGGAGCACCTTTTGCACCGAAATCCTCTTTGGCTTTTTTCGCCTGTGGTGATTTTGGTGTGACTTTTCTCAAAACTTTGTTGATTCGCGCCATGTATCAAGTGTAAAGCCTGAAAGAATGCGCTGGTGGCGCCACACAACTCCCAACTTCGAATCACTGGTCTTGGTGATGAGATTGCAGCACTTTCAAATTTGCCATGGGAGAAACCATTAGAGGAGTGGCCCGAAGATCCATCTCTTACTGCCCAACGTGGAATCTCGCGACACATTGTCCGCTTGGTGCGATCAACGCCAGAACCTGAGAGCGAGATTTACGCGGTTAAAGAGACGGTAGAAGAATTTGCGACCCGCGAATACGAAGCCCTTCGGGAGTTGGGCATTCGCGGTGCGCCATCAGTCTCGCAAATCGCGATAGTTAATGGTCGATTAACTCCTGAACACGAGGAACTTCCCTGTGCGATTGTTACTAGATTTCTGCCGTATTCATTGCCGTATCGCGTCGTT
>JBJTHB010000033.1:0-4588 GCA_046094245.1 Actinomycetota bacterium | reverse complement strand
GTAAACAATGTGGTTCAACGGTTGAAATTGAAGGAACTGCGATCGAACGATGGACTAAAGCTATGGCTGAGGAGCACGGCTTCCGCGAAGTTGGGCATACCGCTGAGATTTTCGGTATTTGTCCGAGCTGCTAATCATGGGAGATATGCGCGGGATTCCAACCCCAATCTGTCCATACTGCAGCGGAACTTTGTTCAATATAACGGCCTCTTTTGATCCTGAAACCTACGAAATTGAAATGTATCTAATCGACAATGCAACCTGCGCCGGCTGCGGAGCACTATTGACCGCACCTACTCCGACTGACCTGCCTGCCGCTTAAGGCTCGCAAGTATTGATTCGCTGTCAGGAGTAGCAGGTATTACCCATCGTTTGTACTTTTCGTTTTCAAATTCCAAGACCAAAACTGGGCGCCTCTTATAGACCACGCAGAAGTCTCGACCTTTTCGGTGCCACATGGTGCCGAGCATGATGATGTAAGGAAATCCTGTACCGGGGGCTCGAATTCCGCGCAGAGTTTTTGCTGTCCATGGATTCTCTTCGCGAAAGTAAGAAACCAAGTTAGCAATGCTCGCCGAAGGTGAGTTTCCAAATGCTCCAAGCTTTTCAATCACTTTCAATTCATAAGTGATGCGGGCACCAACTAATTTAAGCATGAACGAATCTAATCAAAGATTGGTCCGACGGTTCGACTGCGTTTGATCTCGAAAAATCCTGGGTAGCCCGCGACTCCGACTACTCCATCCCACAACTTTCCGGCTTCTTCACCTTTGGGCGCAGGAGAAATGACGGGGCCAAAGAATGCAGCGCCAGAAACAGAAATAATTGGTGTTCCAACATCATTTCCAACCAGGGCAATTCCTCGTTCGTGGCTTTCAATGATGGCTGAGTTGAAAGATTCATCATCCATGGCTTGGGCAAGGGAAGCATCTAAGCCGACTTCAGCCAGGGCTTCTTCAAAGAGCGATAAGCCAACTTCCATTTTCTTGAGGTGAATCCGCGACGAAATGGCGGTGTACAAAGGCAGAGTTATCTCAGCGCCTTTTGCTTTCTGGGCTGCGGCGATCACGCGAGTTGCGTGCCATGAACGAATCAATCGCGATTTGTAATCCTCTGGAAGTTCTTTATCGCGATTGAGATGAGCGAGTGAGAATAGGTTCCACTTGACTGAGATATCGCGAACTTTTTCGACTTCAAGAATCCAACGCGAAGTCATCCAGGCCCATGGGCATACTGGGTCAAACCAAAACTCTGCTTCTGTCTTTGTCATGGTCATGCCTTTCCAAATCGGCGGTCACGTTCAGCGTAAATCTGAATGGCTTTCCATAAGGTTTCTCGAGTCACGTCGGGCCAGAGTACATCCATGAAAACCATCTCCGCATACGCAGATTGCCAGATGAGAAAGTTCGAAGTGCGCTGCTCCCCTGAAGAGCGCAAGAAGAGGTCTACATCACTCATCTTCGGTTCATCAAGGTATTTTGCAAACAACTTCTCATTGATGTGATCTGCTTTTATCTTCTTTCGAGCCACATCTTTTGCGATTGCCTGGGCTGCATCAGCAATCTCAGCTCGCCCGCCATAATTCACACACATATTGAGAGTGAGCACTGTGTTCTTTTTTGTCATTTCTTCTGCAATCTGAAGTTCTTCAATAACTGACTTCCACAGCCTCTGCGGCCTTCCAACCCAGCGAACGCGAACTCCCATTTGATTCATTTCATCGCGCCTGCGACGAATGACGTCCCGATTGAAGCCCATCAAGAATTTCACTTCATCTGGAGAGCGTCGCCAATTCTCGGTAGAAAATGCAAAAGCAGAGAGCTCTTTTACTCCAATTTGAATCGCACCCTCAACGACATCAAAGAGCGATTTCTCACCCTGCTCGTGGCCTTTGGTGCGAGGTAATCCACGTTTCTTCGCCCATCGGCCATTTCCATCCATCACAAGTGCGACATGATGTGGAACTTTTTCCCGAGGAATTTTGGGTGGTTTCATGTACTCACCCTTTCAACCATCGGCAATGATCGCAATTCTCGCTCCAGATGCCACTGTAAATATGCGGCGATGAGACCTGAGGCTTCACGCCGATTTCGTACATCACTGGAATCTGCGCCCTCCCAATTGCCGGTCAATAAGTCAGACATAAGTGAGAGCGTTTCGGTCGATGGAGTTGCTGACGCAGAAGGTTTGCAATTGGTGCAAACCGAACCGCCGCCTACAAGTGAGAAATATTTATGCGGTCCTGGAGCTTCACACCGTGAACAGATTGTCATAGATGGCGCATAGCCTGCGACCGAAAGTGAGCGCAATAAATAGGCATCCAAAATAAGTGATGGATCGTGTGATTCATGTGCCAACGCTTTAAGCGCGCCAGTCAAAAGTAGAAATTGCTGTAGCGCTGGTTCGCCCTCGTTAGAAGTAAAGCGTTCCGATGCTTCCAAAATTGCTGAAGCGATTGTCCACTTTTGGTAATCACTTGCTAGTGCGTCACCATAGTTTTCCAGGCTCTCTACTTGAGTCACGACATCAAAAGTTTTTCCAGTGTAAAGCTGGATATCAACATAACTCGCTGGTTCTAATCGAGCGCCAAATTTTGACTTGGTCCGTCGGACTCCTTTGGCAACAGCTCGAATGCGACCATGTTGACGACTGAAGAGTGTGACGATGCGATCAGCCTCCCCCAGTTTCTGGGTTCGGATGACGACTGCGTGATCCCGATACAAAGCCACGGGTACACGCTAGTGAATGCCCTTACCGAAGTGCGCGATTGACCGCGGAAATCACCGCTTTAAGGGATGCGGTTGTGGTCGATGGATCGATTCCAACGCCCCAATAAGTTCCACCATTCACAATGCACTCTAGATACGCCGCAGCATTGGCATCCCCGCCGGCGCTCATTGCGTGCTCGTAATAGTCAGCGACTTGCACATCAATTCCGTGGGCTTGCATCACATGACAGAACGCAGAGATTGGTCCGTTACCTCGACCCTTGAGAGTCACTGATTTCTTTGCATCAAGCAGATCTACACTCAACTCAACGCCTTTGTCTTGAGTCGACGACTGTGTTAGACCTTCAAAGCGAAAACGTCCCCATTGATTGTTTTCAGATGGCAAGTATTCATCGACGAAGATTTTCCACATTTGTTCAGGGAAAACTTCACCACCTTGATTATCAGTGTGGGCCTGAATAACCTGACTGAATTCAATCTGCAATCGACGTGGCAGATCAAGATGATGTTCTGTTTTCATGATGTAAGCAACCCCGCCCTTGCCTGATTGCGAGTTAACTCGGATAACAGCTTCGTAAGAGCGGCCAATATCTTTTGGATCAATCGGCAGATAAGGAACTGCCCAAGTGAAGTCATCTACGTCCTTGCCGGCAGCTCCAGCATCCTTTTCAAGATGCTCAAAACCTTTCTTAATTGCATCTTGATGCGAACCGCTAAACGCAGTGAATACCAAATCTCCGCCATAAGGATGACGTTCCGGAACTCGCAATTGATTGGCGTATTCCACAGTGCGACGAATCTCTGGAATATCACTGAAATCAATCATGGGATCGATTCCATGACTCAAGAGATTCAATCCCAAGGTCACTAAACAGACATTTCCGGTGCGCTCACCATTTCCAAACAACGTTCCTTCAATACGATCTGCGCCAGCAAGGTAGCCAAGTTCTGCGGCTGCAACGCCAGTTCCGCGGTCATTGTGAGGATGAAGACTTAAGACAATGCCCTCGCGATACTTCAAATTTCGATGCATCCACTCAATGGAATCGGCGTAGACATTTGGTGTTGCCATTTCGACCGTAGCTGGAAGGTTGATAATGGTTTTCCACTCTGGGGTGGGCTGCCAGACATCATTGACCGCATTGCAGACCTCAAGAGCAAACTCAAGTTCAGTCCCCGTGTATGACTCTGGTGAATATTCAAATGAGATCTTGGATCCAGGCACTGTGGAGACCAATTCCTTACAGAGTTTCGCTCCATCTACCGCAATTTTCTTGATTCCTTCTTTATCAAGACCAAAGACGACTCTACGTTGTAAGGTCGAAGTTGAGTTGTAAAGATGAACAACTGCTTGCTTTGCCCCAACGAGAGATTCATATGTCCTGCGGATTAAATTTTCGCGCGCCTGCGTTAAGACTTGAATTGTCACATCCTCAGGAATCATTCCGTCTTCGATGATCTTGCGAACAAAGTCAAAGTCAGTTTGGCTGGCACTGGGAAATCCGACTTCAATCTCTTTGTATCCCATCTTCACCAGAAGATTGAACATCGCGACTTTTCGCGGGACATCCATTGGATCAATAAGGGCTTGATTTCCGTCGCGAAGATCAACGGAACACCACTGCGGCGCTTTGGTCATTTGTTTCGTCGGCCAAGTTCGATCGTCTAGAACAACGGGCACAAATGATGAATAGCGATGCTTGGGCATCGATGAAGGATGTTGTTGAGGAAAGTTCACTTTTACTCCTTAATTCTTTGGGTTAAGTCGACCGGAATTTTTAACCGGTGCGGTCAAACCCCGCGGCGAGGAGACCGGTTAATTGGCCTCGCCACGGCAGCGAAGGAGGAGTGCGCCCAAG
>JBJTHB010000032.1:0-32262 GCA_046094245.1 Actinomycetota bacterium | reverse complement strand
ATATTGATCAATCATGCGTTAACTGGATGGTCTGATGTTCCTGGTTGGTGGCCTGAGATGGTTGGACCAGGTCTGCCTTTCGACACAAATAAATACTTTGTCATCTGTCCTAATGTGATTGGTGGGTGCCAAGGAAGCACTGGACCTTCTTCCCTCGCTCCCGATGGCAAGCGATGGGGTTCGAGATTTCCATATCTGACAGTCCGTGATCTAGTCCGAGCAGAAGTGGAACTTTCAAATCAATTAGGAATTCCTGGTTATGCACTTGCAGTAGGGCCTTCGCTGGGCGGAATGCGTTCACTGGAATGGGCGATAGAACATCCAGATCGGATTGGCGCAATCTGCACGATTGGTTCCTCAGCGGTTGCAACAGGCGATCAAATTGGTACGTGGAGCACGGAGATCCATGCAATCAAAGCTGACCCTTATTTCAACGGCGGCGATTACTACGAACAAGAACATGGCCCCATCGAAGGAATGGGCATTGCCCGCAAAATTGCCCACCTCACCTACCGAACCGAATATGAAATGGATACCCGATTTGGCCGCGATCTTCAGGGAGATGACACTGGTCGATATGCCGTTACTTCGTACCTCGACCATCAGGCAAAGAAGCTGCAACGTCGATTCGATGCCAATACATACATTGCTCTGGAATCAGTGATGGTTTCGCATGACATAGGCCGGGATCGTGGAGGGGTCGCGGCCGCCCTTGCGACCGCTCAAGTTCCCATTGTTGTGGTCTCAATCGATACCGACCGACTCTTTCCGCCTAGACTCCAAGAGGAGATCGTGGAACTTACGCCTACTGCCCAGCCTTTGAAACGAATCTCATCTCCATTTGGCCACGATGGATTCCTCATTGAAGTCGAGTCGGTAGGGCAGATAATCCGCGAATCTCTCGATTTAGCCCACGCCAAGAGGGCATAAAGCACTTTGAATGTGCATTCTGGCCTGTGGACAATTTATAATATAGCCATAGCCAGTTTCCCCGCCGCTGGTAAGTGAATCTGACAAATCGTCAGAACAAAGCAAAGGACTATTTCGTGCCTGTATCTCGTGCGCCCAAAAACGCAAAAAAGAAGAGCGCTGCAAAAAAGAGCACGACTGCGAAGAAGAGCAGCAAGAAGTCTGCGAAGAAAGTTGTAAAGAAAGGTCCACGCCTCTTTCCCACGAAGGCGGAATTAGAAGCGCTGAAAAATGCGAAAGCTGCAAAGAGTGCACCAGAAGTTAAGAAGGGTCCACGTCGCTTCCCAACTAAAGCTGAACTAGAAGCCATGAAGGCGGCGCAATCTGGCATCACTACGGCGCCCGTTGCCGAAACAACAAAGACCTCAGGCAAGAAACTTGTTGAGAAGATTGATGGCGAAGATGTTGAGTTAGAAGAAGTTGAGCTTGAAGATCTTGAGAAGCTTGTTGCTGAAACGGGCGAAGAGACTCCAGAAGGACAATCAGATGTCCGCGTCGTTAACCTCACTGAAGAAGCAAAGCAAGAAGAAGGCGAATTCACCCTCAAGGATTCTGAAGAAGATGATGCGCCACCACAAACGGTTCTGACTGCGGGCGCTACTGCCGATCCGGTTAAAGATTATTTGAAACAAATTGGTCGAGTTGCACTTCTCAATGCAGAACTAGAAGTTGAGCTTGCGATGCGCATCGAAGCAGGCCTCTTCGCTGAAGCACGATTGAATAGTGGCGAGAAAATGGAGCGTACGCTCAAGCGCGAATTGGAATGGATCGCTGAAGATGGAAAACGTGCGAAGAACCATCTACTCGAAGCGAACTTGCGTCTGGTTGTATCTCTTGCCAAGCGATACACCGGCCGCGGCATGCTCTTCTTGGATCTGATTCAAGAAGGAAACCTAGGACTTATCCGCGCAGTCGAGAAGTTCGATTACACAAAAGGTTATAAGTTCTCGACGTACGCAACGTGGTGGATTCGCCAAGCAATTACACGTGCGATGGCAGATCAAGCCCGCACCATCCGTATTCCAGTCCATATGGTTGAAGTCATCAACAAACTTGCTCGTGTTCAGCGTCAAATGTTGCAAGATCTCGGTCGCGAACCGACCCCGGAAGAGCTCGCAAAAGAACTTGATATGACACCTGAAAAAGTGGTTGAGGTTCAGAAATATGGCCGTGAACCAATCTCACTCCATACTCCACTGGGCGAAGAAGGAGATTCAGAGTTCGGAGATCTCATTGAAGATTCCGAGGCTATTGTTCCTGCCGATGCAGTCTCGTTCACTCTTCTACAAGAACAACTTCACTCGGTGCTCGATACTCTCTCTGAGCGTGAAGCAGGTGTGGTTGCGATGCGCTTCGGTCTCACCGATGGACAGCCAAAAACTCTTGATGAAATCGGCAAGGTTTACGGCGTCACTCGCGAACGTATCCGCCAGATTGAGTCCAAGACGATGTCCAAGCTACGCCACCCATCGCGATCACAAGTCCTCCGCGATTACCTCGACTAGGAGTAAGAAATGTCTGATCGTCCAAAGATTTATGTAAAACCACATGGTTCGATTCGCGTTACTGGCGCCGCTGATTTTGTTGATGCAGAAGGAAATGTCATCGAGACTAAAGAGAACTTCTCACTCTGCCGCTGTGGTCATTCCAAAGAGAAACCGTTCTGCGATGGCTCACACCGCGAAGCTGGATTCCAAGCCGAATAACTCGCTCTGGGCTGATCGTTCCACTCAGAGCGCATCGAGCCGCTCGTTTTCTGATTCATATGATGTCGCCATCATTGGTGGCGGTTTCTCCGGTTTGTGGAGCGCCTATCACTTAAAGAAACTGAATCCCAACCTCTCAATCGTTATTTTTGAAGCACGTCATTGTGGATATGGTGCGAGTGGTCGCAATGGAGGATGGGTATCTTCTGACTACCCCGTATATCGATCGACTTTGGAAAAACGTTATGGGGTTGATAGAACTCATGCTCTTTTCCAATCGCTCACAAGTGCGATTGATGAACTTGGGACGGTCGCACAGTCCTTGGCCCCAGAAGCAAACTTTGTTAAATCAGGAACAGTCATGTTTGCGCGAAATCTTGCACAAGAACGCCGTCTCAAAGCGAACGAAGATGACCTTCATACATGGAAGAGCGCGGATGAATTGCGAGCCATGATCAATGTTTCACAGATGCGAGGCGGGCTATTCAATCCAGAGTGCGCGACGATTAATCCGATGGGATTGGTTCAAGGTCTCATTCATCACCTCAGATCTCTCGGTGTGACGATCTGCGAAGGGGTATATGCCTCTCGCGTTGGCGATGGCGTCCTTGCAAATAGCGCCATGGTCACAGCCCCCATCGTTATCCAGGCCACAGAAGTTTTTGGAGAGCCAGCTCGTGAGTTCATTCCGCTTTATTCACTAATGATCGCAACCGAACCGCTATCAGAGGACCTATGGCGCGAAATCGGCGTTGCGTCACGCTTTACTTTTGCTGAGGGTTCGCATCTGATCAATTACGCACAACGTACAGCAGATAATCGCATCGCAATTGGTGGGCGAGGTGCTACATATCCATATGGTTCGCGGCTTGCACCAGAGAAGGAGATGACGGCGCACGTGCATTCACACCTTCGTGAATTGGTGCAGCAATGGTTTCCGGCGCTGCAAGGCATCGCCTTCACTCATGCGTGGGGCGGCGCGGTTGCGATCACTCGAGATTGGGAACCGTACGTTCAATTCGATGCTAGTTCTGGATTTGGACGATTGGGCGGTTATGCCGGAGATGGTGTGACGATGAGTTTTCTTGCGAGCAAAATTCTGGCAAATCTCATTACAGCGAATCCTGATCCAGTCACACAACTACATTTCGTCAATCGAAAGATCAGAAAATGGGAGCCAGAACCCTTGCGCTATATCGCAGTCAACAGTTTGGTAAAACTGAGTGGAGTTGCAGATAAAGAAGAGGCAAAGACTACGAGACCAAGTTTGGTCTCAAGGATTATTGCGCCGCTGATTCTTCGATAAGGCGAGAAGTCTCGTCATCAATACGAGCAGCTTTTTCAGCAAGACCTTCGTGATACTTCTTGGCATGGTGACCGCAGAAAAGTAATTCGAATCCATTTGCCATCACAGCACGTACGTATGCTTGAGCGCCACAACGATCGCAACGATCGAGGGCATTAAGCGGCGTGGAATCGAGTACTACATTCTCAGTCATGAGAGCCTGCCTTTCGTACCTCGTGTCAGAGTTCTGACTAGTGCCTACTGGAACATCAAACCACCTATGACTTATTCCCCGCAGGTCAAAATCAAAGATTTTTCACTTTCTCGCCATATTCTGTGAAATTATCGACAAATTCCCAGCATCGACGGCGCGTAATCCAAGCCAGAAATACTCCGGTCGATACCCTTGCGCATCGTGGCAGACGACACTCGCAGCGTTGAAAATTCATATTCCGCCAAAGATCTCTCAGTTCTTGAAGGTCTTGATGCGGTCCGCAAACGTCCCGGAATGTATATCGGCTCGACCGATGGTCGTGGACTCATGCACTGCCTTTGGGAAATTATTGATAACGCGGTTGATGAATCTCTCGCTGGATATTGCAAGAAGATCGAAATCAATTTAGAAAAAGATGGTTCTATCGAGGTTCATGATGATGGTCGTGGAATCCCGGTAGATAAAGAACCAAAGACTGGCCTTACTGGCGTTGAAGTTGTCATGACAAAACTTCATGCCGGTGGAAAATTTGGCGGGGGTTCCTATGCAGCCACAGGCGGTCTTCATGGCGTTGGCGCTTCTGTCGTAAACGCGCTTGCCTCACGTCTCGATGTTGAAGTTGATCGCGACGGAAAGATTTATTGGATGTCATTTAAACGTGGTGTTGCTGGAATATTTGATGGCGATGGTCCCAATGCGACATTTGAACCACAATCAGGACTTCGCGTGATTGGAAAAGTCTCCGCTAAAGTGACTGGTACTCGCATCAAGTGGTGGTCGGATAAGCAAATATTCCTCAAAGATGCTCAATATGACTTAGAAGAGATTTATACCCGCGCTCGCCAAACTTCGTACTTGGTACCGGGCCTCACCTTGATTGTTAATGACAATCGAACAAAGGAAAAAACTTCTGAGACCTTCTTCCATAAAGGTGGAATCTCCGAGTATTGCCATTTCATCCAACCTGACGAAGCCGTGGGCGATGTCATTCGCCTAACGGGCAAAGGCCACTATGAAGAGACTGTCCCTGTTCTTGATGAAAAAGGCCATCTCGAGCCTAAAGAAGTTGAGCGCGACATGGATGTCGATATCGCCATTAAATGGGGTAATGGCTACGAGACCACCATTCGTTCCTTCGTTAACATCATCGCCACACCTAAAGGTGGAACTCATGTCCAAGGTTTTGAACGTGCGCTCACCAAAACTTTCAATGAATATCTGCGAGCGAAGGGTGTACTAAAGAAAAACGAACAAGATGTCATCAAAGATGACATCGTCGAAGGATTGACTGCGGTGGTCACAGTCCGTATGCAAGAACCACAGTTCGAAGGTCAAACCAAAGAAGTGTTAGGAACTCCTGCTGTAACGAAGATCGTCCAACAAGTCGTCTCAGATGAACTCAAGAATTTCTTCACCACCACTAAGCGAATTGATAAGGCTAACGGTCTGTTGATTCTCGAAAAAGTTGCAAACGCCTCTCGTACCCGAATTTCATCTCGCGCTCATAAGGAACTACAACGCCGCAAGAACGCTCTTGAGAGCTCATCACTTCCTGCCAAGCTCTCTGATTGTCGAAGTGAGGATGTCTCGCGCACCGAACTATTTATCGTTGAAGGCGAATCAGCGCTCGGAACAACGAAAGCAGCGCGAAATTCTGAGTTCCAAGCGATTCTGCCTCTGAAAGGAAAGATCCTAAACGTCCAAAAAGCTTCGTTATCTCAAATGCTCGATAACGCAGAATGCGCAGCAATCATCCAAGTAATTGGTGCAGGTTCTGGAAAATCTTTCACTATTGATGATGCGCGGTATGGTCGTGTGATTTTGATGTCCGATGCAGACGTTGATGGCGCGCATATTCGCTGCCTCATGTTGACCCTTCTCTATCGATACATGAAACCGTTGATTGACGATGGTCGCGTATTCGCTGCAATTCCACCTCTGCACCGCATTGAAGTTATGGGCGGGGGAGGCAAGAAGGGCGAAGTGCATTACACCTACTCTGATGATGAGATGAAGAAGCTACTTGCTGACTTGAAGAAACAAGGCAAGCGCTGGAAAGAGCCGTTACAACGCTATAAAGGCCTCGGTGAGATGGACGCAGATCAGTTACGTGAAACCACGATGGACCCTGACCATCGCACGTTACGGCGCATCACCATCAAGGATGCCGCAGCCGCTGAGAAGATGTTCGAATTGTTGATGGGTAATGAAGTAGCTCCGCGTAAAGATTTCATTGCGACCGCGGATATCGATCGAGAGAGAATCGACGCTTAAGCGATCAAAGTACGGCGCGGAGTAGCGTATTTCGCTTCTACCTCGCTCAATTCATCTGCAACTTGTTTACGAAGCGCTTCATCGCTCTTCAATAGAGCCGTCAACTTAGTGATTGTGGACTTCAACTCTTTCTGCTCTGATTCCAATTCAATTTTCGACATCTTTGTGAGTCGGCGTAGCGGCATATCCAAGATGTAGGTCGCTTGTTCGTCGGTGAGCTTAAAGCTCTTGATTAAGGAGGCCTTCGCTTCGTTCGCATCATCGCTGCCGCGGATTATCTTGACCACCTTATCAATATCAATGATTGCTTTGAGAAGTCCATCAACCAGGTTCAAGCGGGCATTGGCCTTATCTTTACGGAAGTTCGATCGGCGAGTAACAACTTCGATGCGGTGAGAAATAAAGACTTGAAGCAATTCTTTTAACCCCAATGTCCGCGGTTTTCCTTCAACGAGCGCAACAGCGTTGATGGAGAAAGCATCTTCGAGTGGAGTGAGCTTGTAGAGATTTTCGAGAACTTGTTCGGGTTCAAATCCGTTCTTTATTTCAATGACAACCCGGGTTCCCGATTGACCATCAGTGAGGTCAACGATGTCGGAGATTCCTTGGATTTTCTTTGACTTTACGAGGTCGCTAATGCGCTCTACAACTTTCTCTGGACCGATGTTGAAAGGTAGTTCGGTGATCGTGATGCCTTGCTTGCGGGTCGTGACCTTTCCGACTTCGACTTTGGCGCGGACTTTAAACGCCCCTTTGCCAGTTTGATAAGCCTCGACAATCCCTTCTTTGCCAATAATGGTTCCACCAGTAGGAAAGTCAGGAGCGGGAACGAATTTCATGAGTTGCTTCAATGTTGCATTGGGATTTTCAATGAGATGTTTAGCGGCGGCAATAACCTCGCCGAGATTATGTGGCGCCATATTTGTGGCCATTCCGACCGCGATACCCGTCGCTCCGTTGACGAGAAGATTCGGAAACGCCGCAGGAAGCACAAGTGGCTCCATGATCTGACCGTCATAGTTAGCGCCGAAGTTGACGGTATCTTCGTCAGCTTCTTCCACCATGAGAAGCGCAGCATTTGCGAGTCGAGCCTCGGTGTAACGCATAGCAGCAGGACCGGCATCCAGAGATCCAAAGTTTCCATGACCATCAACAAGCGGAAGGCGCATCGAGAAAGCTTGGGCCATACGAACGAGTGCATCGTAAATCGCACCATCGCCGTGAGGATGCAATTTACCCATCACTTCACCGACGACGCGCGCGCTCTTTACATGGCCTTTATCGGGACGCAAACCCATTTCTGACATCTGATGCAAGATTCTGCGATGCACTGGCTTGAGTCCATCACGTGCATCAGGAAGAGCTCGTGAGTAAATGACTGAGTAGGCATATTCTAAGAAAGAGTCAGACATCTCGGATGAGACATCGACATCAACTATCTTCCCGGGGAATTCGCCAGGTTTAGGTCCAACAATTTTCTTGCTGGATTTCTTTGAATCTGCCTTTGCCATGGGCGCGATTCTGCCAACTAGAGCGCTATTTACTTGGGATTGACGCTCGGTCGGGCTCCGATAATTGCGACACATCGACGCGCCACTTCATTTCCTGCCGTCATTGATTCCAATAAATCATGACTTCGTAGCCATTCCGGCATGAATCCTGCTGCAAATGCATCTCCAGCACCGGTGGTGTCAATCGCTTCAATTGCTTCTGTGGTTGATTCAATCAAAGTTCCACCACTGAGTTGCGCAATTGCGCCTGAACTTCCAGTCTTGATGACTACCAACGGACTCAGTGATGAAAGAAGTGCAAGTGCGCTCTTTACATCGTCAGTTGCTGCAATAAATCGTGCTTCATCGTCATTCATAATCACAATGTCCATCAGGGGTAGCATTTCCAAAACCTGCGCTCGACCAAATGTGGTCATGGTCCCAACCGAAGCAGGATCGAATATCAACGGGATTTTTGCTGATTTGATCGTCGAGATAATTCGTAACACTCCAGCAGTAGAAAGTGGATTGAAAAGAGAATAGCCAGATAGAAAAGCTGCATCGTAATCTAGAAGAGGAGGAAGACTTCTCTCATCAATCCCCGAATTTGCGCCAGAATCAGGGAACATAGTGCGTTCTCCTACGCTATTGACGAGTACGACAACCACGCCGGTCTTTTCATTAGCTAGAAATTCTTTGCGATATTCGATACCCCACTCATCAAACTCAGCTGCAATTGCACGACCTGCAGCATCATCACCAAGTCGGCATGAAAAGTAGACGTCGTGTCCTAAATCTGCAAGCCAGGTTGCAGTATTTGCTGCCGCGCCACCTCCATGCATAGAAATTTGAGAAGCAGTATCACTCCCAACATGAATTTCAGTCTGCATTTTGACGATGACATCAAGTGCAGCATCCCCGACACATAGAAATCGCGACATAGTTGGTTTTAGTGAAGTGCGGCTGCAATTTGGGCAGCAAGAGCTGAATTGGATCGGATGATGTCAATATTTACACGAAGAGATTCGCCGCCAGTATTGGAGTGGAAGTACTCCAGCAAGAAAGGAGTCACTGCTTTTCCGCTAATGGATTGTTGTTCCGCTGCCTTGAGACCATTTGCAAGCGTCGTCGCATGAAGAACCGGGTCCATTTGTTTTATGACTGGATTTGCAACAACCATGCCCGATGATGTGATTCCGAGCTTTGTCCGTGCAGACCACATTTCTGCGATCTCCTTAGGGCTATCAACTCGATACTCTAAATCAAATCCAGAATCAGCGAGATAGAAACCAGGGAAACGGGAAGTTTTATATCCAACAATTGGTACAGAAAGAGTCTCTAAACGCTCAAGTGTTGCGGCAACATCAAGAATCGATTTTGCTCCTGCGCTAACAACCATGACCGGGATATTGGCGAGAGAATGAAGGTCCGCAGATTCATCCCATGATTCTTGAGCCCCTCGATGAACGCCACCTAAACCACCGGTGGCAAAGATGGATATACCAGCCAGATGAGCAATGTGGGATGTTGCAGCGACGGTTGTTGCGGCGCTAAGTTTCTTCGCGGTAACTATTGGTAAGTCACGAATAGATGCTTTGGTTATTCCTTCATCATTGGCAACTCGATCAAGCTGGCGAGAATCCAATCCCACATGAACTAATCCATCAATAATTGCGATTGTGGCAGGGACTGCACCGTTCTTCCTAACGAGTTCCTCTACCTCGAGGGCAACAGTTTTATTGGTTGGCCGTGGTAATCCATGACTGATGATGGTTGATTCCAGCGCCACGACTGGACGATTATCTTTCAGCGCGCTCGATACTTCATCCGAATAATGGATCACGAGATGGAAGGTTACTGGAAAGATAGGCGAGTGGCCCCATTGCTATCAGACCTTTCACAATCTGTCTTTGCCACATTAGGTGTTCCTGGGACTACGAATATTCTCAATCTCGATGCAAATGATGCGCGTCGGGAATGCATCCTCCTTATAGATGGCATGGGCATGAATGCTCTGGGTCTTGTGGAACAGACCTTGCCATTATTTGGTCAATTGAAATTGCACTCACATCTTTCAGCAACATTTCCCTCAACAACATCTTCGTCGCTTACGTCACTTGGCACCGGAGAACATGTGGGCTCGCATGGCATGGTGGGTTACACGATGAGAGTTCCCTATAGCGGAACTCCGGAACGGCTATTGAATGCCCTGAAATGGGACGAACGTGTGGATCCGCTTCATTGGCAATCCACGCCAACGCTTTTTGAGCGCGCACGCCAATCTGGATTAAACGTTACACACATCGCTGCAAAGCGATATGAAGAAACAGGCTTCACGCGGGCAGCGCTTCGTGGCGCAAATTATCGGGGAGTAAATGTCATTGATGAGATGGTAAGCGCAGCTGTTGAATCATTGAAAAACGAGGGTTCATTTGCGTACGTCTACATTAATGATGTCGACGATGCTTCTCACCGTGATGGATTGGGTTCTCCCAAATTCCATGCCGCAATGTCTCGCGCAGCAGAACTCATCACCAAATTACTTGAAAGTATCCCTCGTGGATCTCGGTTATGGATCACAACTGACCACGGAATGATCAATCGAGATGACTATTGCGTGCTTGGCAAAGATAACGACTTGCTCCGAAATATTTCTCTTCTCGGCGGTGAACCTCGAGTTCGCTACCTCTACATGCGCCCAGAAGTAGTTGATGAAACTCGCTCACAATGGCAAGAATATTTCCGCGATAAAGTTTTGATTTATTCACGCGATGAAACGATTGCTGCCGGTCTATTTGGACCTACGGTGCACGAAAAGAATCGCGAACGAATAGGTGATCTTGTTGTGATCGCTAATGAAAAGTTGATTTTGGTAGAGCCAGATCGGGAAGAGTTACAGCTGGCAATGGTTGGACACCACGGCGGAATTACTGCTGCGGAGACTGAAATCCCGCTATTAATGGAACGACGTTAGTTCTCGTCTCCGTCTTTTTTCTTACTTCTGCCGAACATGATGTCATCCCATGATGGAATGGAGATACGTTTTGTGACGCCATCCTTCTTAGCATCTGGGGCAATCTCTTGAGCTGCTTCAGGCTGATCATCAATCATCGGGTCTGTTCGTACCGCAACTAAGCGAGGAGGTTGTGGTGAATCACCTTCTACGGGGAAAAGGACGCCGTGGTCACTCATGCGGTCATTTCGTGGAGCTTGTTTGTTTGGAATCTCTTCACCATTAATCCAGCGCGCCCCATCATCACGCGATGCCAACGTTCGCTTATTTGAATCAAAGATCCATGTTGCTTCCGATTGACCTTCACGAGATGGATAGGCGAGTACGAGATTCCACGTACCATCATCGAGCCGCCAGGTATTCCATGAAATCTGATTCATGTTAACGCCACGAGGAGCCAGTCTTTGAATGACGAGCTCTGAAAGTGGAAGCGACGTTCCTTTCGGCGATGCTTTTTCCGCAAGTTCGATAATCCATGCTCGCTCCTGCAGGATCGGGCTTGCATACCGTTCAATCTTTTCCAACGAGAGTCCAGAGATTCGTGAAACTTCGGCATAACTTTCGCCTGCGCGTAACCGAGCTTGAATCTCTTTGATGGAGAAACGTGGCACATCTTCCACAACGGGAGTGAGACGTCGTTCATTAACGGTAGCGCGTAAAGAGTCATTCACGCGAATGGTGAAGGTATTGCCTTCATTGTCAGAGAGCTCAAGATGCTCCCCATCATTGGTTTTTCCTACGACCCGTAACTCAGTCATAGGTAAAGATTGCCATATATCGTGCAATTTCCTACGGAACTGAAACTGGGATTTACACGACTTTCTCTCGCCATAAACGTAGAAATGGGAGAAAAGAGAGAACAGAGAGCGTCATACATAGAACTGGAATCGAAAAAGCGACAGACGGGCCGAATGTGTCAATGATGTAGCCGGTGAAAGCTGTTGGTAACGCACCACCCAAATTGAGCGCTGATATAGCCCACGCTAAGACTTCGGTGGTGCGCTTGGGATTTACTGATCTTTCAGCAAGTGCAAAACCAGCGGTCAACAGTGGCGCAATCGCAAGTCCATTGATGAATAAAGCGATTGCCAAAATCCATAGATTTCCCTCAAAAATAATCACAGACAAAAAGATAGGAATGGTAAGTATGAAGAGTGCAAGCGTTGAATTGATGAAGCGGCGCGCTTCAGTTAACTTCCAATGGATTGTGCCACTAAGAAAAGCCGCAATACCGGAACTCAGTGACCAAATTGCTATGAAGAACCCGCTGTAGTTGCGGTTTCCAAACTCATCAAGGTAGCCGACGAGAACAAGTCCGGTGGCGCTGAAAAACGAACCACAGAGCATCATGGGCACAAAGATCGCCTGAATGAATCGGTCACGGATGAGAAGTGAGTGGTCGTCCCCAAGTTCTTTTGGATGCGCGGGAGGCAGGGTTGATTTCTGGACAGCGAAGAACATTGATCCAATAATGATGAAGCCCATTGCAGTAAAGATTGACGCTGCTGGGAAGAAGTACGCAGCGACAAGTGTGGCAATTACCGGACCGCTCGTGAAGATTACCTCGTCGACGAGCGCCTCAAAAGAATATGCGGTATCCATAAGTTTACGATCATCACCAATGGCATGAATCCAACGGCGACGAACCATTTGGCCCGAGCCGATGACAAAAGACTCGAAGATGATGGCAGCGAGAAACCAACTCCATGTTGGAGCATCGGTCTTCACCAAGTAAACGAAAGCTCCCAGCGCGGCCACATGTAAAGGGACGGTTATGGAGAGAACTCGATTCTGTCCAAATTGATCAGCAACGCGTGACCAGAGTGGGGTTGCAACAGCGAGAACGACAGAGGAGACCATGGAGATTGAGCCGGCTAATGAATATGAATCGGTTTCTGCTACAACAAAGAGAACGATAGCCAGATACAGCATCGATATCGGTAGTCGCAGGATGAACGCGGCCAAGGAAAAACGCCAACCTCCGGGCACGGCAAATAGCCGTTTATATGAGGTGAGCATGTCGTGAGTGTACTTGTAAATCACTATCTGTGATTAGATTGGAAAATGTCATTGGGGAAAGAATTGCTTGCACTAGCTGAGTCAATCGCGCTCAAAGCTGGAAAGTTACTGATCAATCGACCATCAAAATTCGAACTTGATCAAAAGAGCGGCGTATTCGATTTTGCAACGCAAATGGATCATGAAAGTGAGAAACTCATCGTCGCAGAAATTCTCAGTGCACGTCCTGATGATGGATTGGTCGGCGAAGAGGGCACAAACCGTCCGAGTAAGACTGGAATCACTTGGGTGATCGATCCCATCGATGGAACCGTGAATTATCTTTATGACATTCCTGGCTGGTGTATTTCTATTGGCATCAAGGATGAATCTGGCCCACTAGCCGGAGTTGTGTATTCGCCGGCAACTAATTCGTTGTGGAAAGCCCATCGTGGGGGAGGTGCCTTCCTCAATGACTCTCCAATATCGTGCAATGAACCAGTAGCTCTCAATCGCGCACTTGTTGGTTCAGGATTTGCCTACGATATTGAGAAGCGAAAGATTCAAGCTGCACTTATTTCACGACTTCTGCCAGAAATTCGGGATTTGCGGAGATTAGGTGCATGCGCCGTTGATATTTGTCACGTCGCAAGTGGTTCTCTCGATGCTTATTTCGAAGCGGGAGTGAATGAATGGGATTACGCCGCAGCAGGGCTGATCGCCACCGAAGCTGGTGCGATGATCTCTATCGACAAGGGAATTTGGAATGGAGAGAAGAACATGGTCATCGTCGCCGGTCCTGCCCTTCATCCCTTCCTCAGCGCACAAATCCGCGCTGGACAGGCCTACTGACCCTGGCTTCACGCGTGATTTAGCGCTTGGCTCCTCTGTGTGGCAAGATACGCCGAGTTATTGAGCGTAAAGCGCAGAGCCCAATTGTTAGGACAAACCATGAACGTGCTTGATGCGGTAGATGCCGTCTCCCTCCGTAAGGACCTTCCCAATTTCCGCCCTGGCGATGAACTCAAGGTTCACGTCCGCGTTGTTGAAGGTAACAAGAGCCGTATCCAGGTCTTCCAAGGGCTTGTCATCGCGCGCCAAGGTTCAGGAATTCGCGAAACTTTTACTATCCGCAAGATTTCATACGGTGTTGGCGTAGAGAGAATTTTCCCAGTTCACGCACCAGTTATTGAGAAGATCGAACTCGTTCGTAAAGGTGAAGTTCGACGTGCAAAGCTTTATTACCTCCGTGATCTCCGTGGCAAGGCAGCCAAGATTCGCGAGCGTCGTGGCGCTGATGATCTTGAAACTCTCTACTCATCTGCTCCTGCAGCCGTAGAAGAGACAGCAGCTCCAGTCGTCGAAGAAGCTCCAGTTGCTCAAGATGCGGTTTCAGAAGCACCGGTTGAGAGCGCTGAAGCAACTGAGGCAAACGCGACTGACGCTGAGAATAAGTAATCAGACGAACGACTAAACATGTCGCGTAAAGCGAAGGGCTCTAGCTTTCGCGAACTTCCGATTCTTGTCGTATCGGCACTTATCCTTTCGATAGTAGTGAAGACGTTTCTTGTCCAATTCTTTTATATTCCTTCCGGCTCCATGGAGAACACACTCCAAGTAAATGATCGAGTCGGAGTAAACAAACTTGGCGCTCTTTTCAGTGAAATCAAACGTGGAGAAGTTGTGGTCTTCCGTGATCCTGCAAGTTGGTTGTCAGCTCCATACGATGACAGCACTGGCATCACTAAAGTGCTGAAAGATGCGCTGGTCTTTGTCGGAGTCTTACCTGATCCTGCAAAGCAATATTTGATCAAACGTGTCATCGGAGTTGGCGGAGATCGTGTGGTCTGCTGCTCTCCGGGTGGAAAAATAGAAGTTAATGGAATAGAAGTTGATGAGCCTTATATCTACGCTGGAAATAAACCCTCGGATTCAACTTTCGATGTCACCGTTCCCGAAGGATTCATCTGGGTCATGGGTGATCACCGCGGCGCAAGCGCTGATTCTCGTTTTCATACTGATGACCCGAACAAAGGAATGGTCCCGCTCGACAAAGTCACGGGACGAGCATTATTTGTTATGTGGCCTCTGAAGAATATGGGCGTGCTCGATGCAGGAAAGGATCTCTCCCAGATCCCCGTTAAGAAATAGTTGTTCACCTCGATCATGATCGAAAGCACACTCATAGCCGCAGGAATCCACTTCATTGCTGGAGTTGATGAGGCAGGACGAGGCGCTTGTGCTGGCCCTCTTGTTGTTGCAGCTGTTGTGCTCCACGATCCTCATTCGAAAGATTTAGCTGACGTGCGAGATTCGAAGGAATTGTCGCCAGCACAACGCGAAGCTCTCTTTGATGTCATCAAGAGTAATGCGAAGCACTATTCGATTATTGAGATATCTGCGGAAGAAATTGACCTGATTGGATTACATCGCGCAAACCTTGAAGGAATGCGACGCGCCATAAGTGCTCTTGGCGAAGAACCGCAATATATTCTCACGGATGGTTATGAGATTGAAGGCTTGAGTTCTCCATCTCTTGCCGTATGGAAAGGCGATCAAGTTGCAATCTCTATTTCAGCTGCGTCTATTCTCGCAAAAGTCCATCGTGATCAATTGATGCAAACCCTCGATAAGGAATACCCTGGATATGGTTTAGGGCTTCATAAAGGTTATGTGACGCGTGCACACCAGAATGCGCTCGAGACCTTAGGCGTTTCACCGATTCATCGACGTTCGTATGCAAATATTGCTGCACTTCTCAACAATGAAAGTTATTCACAATCCTAATTTTCTGGCGCTGAACACGTAAATCTTTCTCTACCCTCCCGCGATGGCTTTACATCAGAGGGCTTCAGAACTCGGCAGTCGCGGTGAAGATTTCACTGTTAGGTATCTACAAGAACGTGGCTATCGCATCATCGAGCGAAATTGGCGAATTAAGGAAGGAGAGATTGATATCGTCGCTTTCTCCCCAGAAAGTGAAATTGTCTTCGTCGAAGTCAAAACTCGCAGTAGCGCCACTTTTGGAGAGCCACTTGAATCAATCTCGATCGAGAAACTTCATCGCATCCAGCGATTAGCTCTTGCCTGGCTCGCAACCCACCAGCGTTTAGGAGCTTCTTACCGGATTGATGTGGCCGGAGTACTTGCGGGCCGATCAGGCGAACTCTCAATCGATTATCGGAGCGCGATTTTATGAGCGTTGCCACAACTCGAGGGATTTCACTGAATGGATTGGAAGGCGAACTAATCAATATCGAAGTTGATGTCTCACATGGGCTACCTGGTTATCAACTCCTCGGATTACCTGATGCCGCGCTCAATGAAGCTCGAGACCGGATTCGATCAGCGCTTAGTAATTCAGGAAAACGTTGGCCACAAACTAAGATCACGGTCTCACTCTCTCCCGCGTGGCTTCCGAAAAGCGGCTCTGGTTTCGATCTTCCAATCAGCATCGCAATATTGAGCGCAACCCAACAGATTCCAGATCTTGATCTGAGCGAAACTATATTGATTGGAGAACTCTCGCTAGAAGGATTGTTACGTCCCATTCGTGGATTACTACCGATGTTGCTTGCTGCAGAAAAGCATGGAATGCGAAGAGCCGTGGTGCCTGAGGCAAATTTTTCTGAAGCCCAAATCGTCTCTCGGCTTGAAATCATTCCTGCTTCTTCACTTGTCCATGTTCTTGGAATCTTGTGTGGGGCAGACATTCCTCGTCAAATAACTTTGGTAGAACATCATAATGAGTTACCTCGTTTCGACTTTGCCGAAGTTGCCGGCCAAGTAGAAGCTAAGAATGGCTTAGAGATTGCCGCCACGGGCGGACATCACATCTTGATGATGGGACCACCTGGAACGGGAAAAACGATGTTGGCCGAGAGGCTCCCAACTATTTTGCCGCCGCTAGATGATGATCAACTGCGCGATGTTGCAGCAATTCATTCGATAGCTGGTACCACTCAACTCGCCACAATTCTCCGTCGAACTCCTCCATTTGTTGCGCCGCATCACACCACTACGAGCGCTGGAATGGTGGGTGGCGGCACGAAGATGATTCGTCCTGGTGCATGTTCGCTCTCGCATCATGGGGTGCTTTTTATAGATGAAGCACCGGAATGCGCCCACGGGATTCTTGATGCACTGCGCCAACCTTTGGAATCGGGCTCGATTGAGATTACTCGCGCAGTTGGGACCACGCGTTTTCCAGCGAAGTTCATCCTTGTCCTGGCTGCTAACCCATGTCCCTGTGGTCGGTTCTCAGGGAAAGGACGCTCGTGCCAATGTTCCTCGCTGCAAGTTCGTCGATATCTCAATCGACTCTCAGGGCCATTGCTCGATCGTATTGATGTGAAATTACGCGTCGAGAATCCAACCCGTGCGGAACTTGCCAGCAATAATCCACGCGAGTCGAGCGAGGAGATGCGTTCGAGAGTAGAAGTGGCGCGAGCTGTCGCTCGTGAGAGGTTTGCAGATTTTGGCTTCCAACTCAACTCATCAATTCCTTCAGAGTTGTTACGAACAAAATTCCGCGCGCAAAGTAAAGCTATGAGCGCACTGCACATCTTGATTGAGGGAGAGGAAATTACTGCGCGTGGATTTCACAAAATCCTCCGACTTGCGTGGACGATTGCAGATCTCCGTGGTGTTTCAATCCCAGGCGTTGATGAGATTGACACTGCACTTTCACTTCGCACCGAGATGAATATGTAGATGGAAGACACTGCGCGTCTGCGTCTCTTCCATGCCATCGACGGTGGTTCGCCATTTTGGACGGAAGAATTTTCCTTATATGGCGGCGATGAACTCATTTCAAGAATTTTGGCAGGCAAATACGACGCCTCAAAACACTCTGCAACTCGGATCAAGAATGCGTTATCCAGTAATCATCACGATGCATTGCTGGAAGAGATATGGAATTCCAATGCTCGGTTCATCACGCCTGCTTCTCAAGAATGGCCTCAAGGAGTTAATGACCTCGTCGCACCACCATTCGGTTTAATCATCAAAGGGGGACCTGTGATTGTCTCTAATGTCGCAATTGTTGGGACTCGAAATCCCACAACGTATGGCGCCCGAATTGCTAGTGAATTTGCCTCAGGATTTGCTGATCGCGATTTAGCGGTCATCAGCGGTGGTGCATATGGCGTTGATACACATGCTCACCGTGGATGTATTGCAGCGGAGGGTAAAACTTATGCAGTTCTTGCATCGGGAGTTAATGTGGAGTACCCGGCAGGCAACTCTCGGTTGTTTGCTGAGATTCAAGAGTTTGGAGCTCTCATCTCCGAAGTAATGCCGAATGTTCGCGCCAGACCTGAACGATTCCTCACGCGTAATCGATTGATTGCGGCCATTTCAATCGGAACAATCGTGGTGGAAGCGGCCTTTCGCAGCGGCTCCCTTCGCACCGCGCGAGATGCGGCTGAGTTGATGAGAGTCGTAATGGCGGTTCCAGGGCCGATTACTTCTCCCACGAGCGACGGATGTCATCGCTTGATTGGCGAACGTTGTGCTGAAATCGTCACATCGGTCGCAGATGCCATGGAATTGTTGGCGCCATTGACGAAGAGGAATGCAGGTACTCTTAGCAGTGATGACTCATAAATCGGCATTTGTCGCAATCGTTGGAAGACCGAATACCGGAAAGTCAACACTTGTTAACGCCCTGGTCGGCGAAAAAGTAGTCATCACATCGCACCATCCAAATACCACTCGCCACGCAATCCGTGGCATCGTCACTCGACCTGGTTTTCAACTTGTCGTGGTCGATACACCTGGAGTCCATAAACCAAAGACTCTTCTTGGTGGCGCACTCAATACGATGGTGAGCGACAATATGGATTCTGTGGACGCTATTGTTATGTGCATTCCAGCGGTCGAAGATATCGGCGCAGGGGATCTATTTATCGCCAAAGAAATTGCTAAACACCCCCATTCCAAAAAGATTGCAGCCGTAACAATGATCGACATGGCAAAGAAAGCAAATCTTCCCCAACATCTAATGTCTGCGTCGAAATTAGCTAGCCAAGCTGGATTTCAATGGGATGACATCGTTCCGCTCTCGGCAAAGACAGATGATCAAGTTCAACTTTTGATTGACCTTCTCGTGAAGTACGCGCCTGAATCGCCACCGTTTTATCCATCTGATATGACATCTGACCAAGAACTCACCACTCAAATAGCAGATCTGATTCGCGAAGCAGCGATTGCTGATGTTTTTGAAGAAGTTCCTCATTCAATTGCGGTAGTCATTGATGAAATGTCGGAGCGAGAGAAGCGCACTCCTGACGAACGCCCCTTCTTTGACATTCACGCCTCAATAATCGTTGAACGGGATAGCCAAAAAGCCATCATTATCGGTAATAAAGGTGAGCGATTGAAGGCGGTTGGAATTGCAGCTCGACACGAGATTGAGAAGAAACTTAAGGGAAAGATATTCCTTGGCTTACATGTCAAGGTGATGGCAAATTGGCAAAGTGATGCCAAGGCTTTATCGCGGCTGGGATTTACCCAGCAATAACCGGAGCTGCAGGCTTTCGACTCGCGAAATAGGAGCCCAAGAGCACCATTGGAAGTCCAATTGCGATTGCAAGTGTGATTTTCTCATCGAGCAAGAAGATGCCTAGAACTACGGCTACTGCTGTGTTGGGATAGACAACGAGAGAGGCGCGCGCCGCTCCAATCTCTTCAAGCACTAGGAAGAAGATCCAAAAAGCGACGGCAGTGCAGATAATCCCAAGCCCTACTGTTGCCAGGATTGCATTTGTAGAGGGTGTCTTGGTTGGTATTTGCGTAAACGCAAAAGGCGCAAAGATGATTGTGGAAAGAACCATGGCTAATCCATTGATTGCGATTCCAGAGGTGTTTGGTGCTTTACGTGTAATCATGTTGACGGCATATGCATATGAGATTGAGGCGATCAGCACTTGGATGAGCGCACGCGCATTTCCAAAATCGTTGAGAGTCTCAAACCCCACTAGGAAAGCGATACCTACAAATCCAATTCCGATTCCAAATATTCGGGTGCGATGCGCCGCAGTTGAATCGCCCGAGTGATGGGCAAAGAGCGTCGCCCAGATCGGAACTGTTGCCACGAGAAGAGCCACAACACCTGACGAGAGATCTTTCTGTGCGTTAGTGATCAAAGTCCAAGGAATTACCATTTCCAAAATTGCGTAAATGGCAATGTAGGGCCAATACTGCAAGGCAGTACGCAGTGTTTTCTGATGGATTGCAATAGGAATGAGAACCAGTGCTCCAATAAGCAGTCGAGAGAAAACGATGACGGGAGTCGACAGTTCATCGACTGCGACTTTCATAAATAAGTATGGAACGCCCCAGAGCACACCTACGAGCGCAAAAAGCGCCCAACCTTTACGCGACATTCTTTAGATTACGCTCCGATAGAGATTCGTTGTTTGAGTCGCAACCTTATCCCAACCAAACTCTGCAACCGCACGTTTGCGACCCGCTTTCCCGTAGCGACTCGCGAGTGAAGAGTCAGACATCACAGTATTGATTGCTGCTGCAAAATTCTTTTCAAAAGTTTCGTGTTCAGTTGAGTAATCAACGAGTAATCCTGTCTCTCCATCAGCCACAACTTCCGGGATTCCACCGACGCGCGAAGCAACGACCGCTGTTTCGCATGCCATGGCCTCCAAATTGACGATACCGAGTGGCTCGTAAATTGATGGACATAAGACAGTTTGCGCATGGGTGAGGAGTGAAGTCAGTTCTTTATGAGGCAACATTTCCTTTATCCAATGAATATTGCCGCGCTCTTGTGATAACTCAGAAATTAGCTGTTCAACCTCAGCACCAATTGCAGGTTCATCTGGACTGCCTGCGGCAAGAACCAGAGAGTACTCCGGAGAAACTTGATGCCATGCCCGCAGTAAATGCGCCAAGCCTTTCTGACGAGTTATGCGACCGACAAAGAGCGCAAATGGAGTTGCGATCCCTAATTTCTTCAGAAAAGAGTCATCGCGTTCTGGGATGAATTTTGAGGTGTTGATTCCGTTACGAATCGTATGAACTTTATCTGGATTGACATGTGGATAAGCGGCCAGCACATCAGCGCGCATTCCATCGCTGACCGCGATGATTGCATCAGCGTTTTCATAGGAGATCTTTTCTGCCCAAGATGAAATCTGGTAACCGCCGCCTAGCTGTTCTGCTTTCCATGGTCTTAAAGGTTCAAGCGAATGCGCAGTCACCACATGGGGAATGTTGTGCATTGTGGAAGCAAGGTACCCAGCAAGATTGGCATACCAAGTATGAGAGTGGGCGATATCAACTCCAGCAAGTTTTGAAGCAATATCACTATCAATCAGCAGCGCTTGCAAAGCTGGGTTGATGGAGGCCAGATCTCCCTGCAATTCATAATTGAATGCATCCTGACGCTTCGGTCCAAAACAATGGACTTCGCTTACAATTTCGGGGATTTCAGTGAGTGCGGTTATGAGATTCGAGACGTGAACACCAGCGCCACCGTAAATGAGAGGCGGCCATTCTTTGGTAATCATGCCTACCTTGACCATCGTATTACTCACACTCCAAGAGTATCGTTAGGGCATGGCGCGCTTAGATCTTCCTCTTGGAATAGTCCTCGCTGGTGGCGAGGGAAAGCGTTTGATGCCACTCACTGCAGATCGAGCAAAACCGGCAGTTCCTTTTGGTGGCTCGTATCGTCTCGTAGATTTTGTTCTCTCAAATCTTGTCAACGCCGGTTTCTTGCGAATCGCTGTATTAACCCAATACAAATCACATTCACTTGATCGTCACATCACAACTACATGGCGCATGTCGAATCTCCTTGGTAACTACGTCACTCCCGTCCCTGCACAACAGAGACTTGGTCCGCGTTGGTATACCGGAAGCGCTGATGCAATTCTTCAGAATTTCAACCTCATTCATGACGAGAATCCAAAACATGTCATCGTTTTCGGTGCCGATCACGTTTATCGCATGAATCCTGATCAGATGTACCAACAGCATCTACAAACTGGCGCCGGTGTCACAGTCGCGGCGATTCGGGTCAAACGCGCTGAAGCATCAGAGTTCGGAGTCATCGAATTAGCTGAAGATGGGGTGACGATCAAGGCCTTCCACGAGAAACCTGCAAATCCACCTGCAATGCCGGGGCATCCTGATTTAGCGCTCGTTTCCATGGGTAACTACATCTTCCGTCGCGATGCTATGGAAGAAGCGCTGATTTTGGATTCAGAAGATGTCGATAGCCGTCATGACATTGGTGGAAACATAATTCCTGCGATGACAAAAGCGGGATTAGCAAAGGTGTATGACTTCGCAGATAACAATGTCCCTGGCGAGACTGAACGTGATAAGGGCTACTGGCGCGATGTGGGTTCAATAGATTCTTACTTTGATGCGCACATGGATCTCATTTCTCCACTACCAATCTTCAATTTGTACAACAGACAGTGGCCAATACTCACTAATCCACCATCACTCCCACCTGCCAAATTCTCTGAACGCGGCATTGCATTTGATTCCGTAGTTGGCGCGGGTTCAATTATCTCTGGCGGTGAATTGCGCCGAACTGTGGCTTCCTATGATGTGTATGCGGGAAGAGATTCGGTTGTTGAGAATTCGGTTCTAATGCCCTCGGTAAAAATCGGTGAGAATGCCAAAATTCGCAATGCAATCCTGGATAAGAATGTCATCGTAGAGCCAGGCGCGATGATCGGATTTGATGTGGAGCGTGATCGTGAACGATTCACAGTCTCAGCAGGTGGAATAATTGTTGTTGGAAAAGGCGTCACGGTCACGCGCTAACAGTCGTAGAAATGCGCATACGGTAGACTGCAGCCCTGGGTCAAAGTTGACCCTCAATCCATAATTAATCGGAGACAATTCATTATGCGTTTCGGTGTGCTCACAGGCGGCGGGGATTGCCCAGGACTCAATGCAGTAATTCGTGCAGTAGTACGCAAGGGCGAGAAAGAGTATGGATACGAATTCGTAGGTTTCCGTGATGGATGGAAGGGCCCACTTGAAGGATTGACGATGCCGCTCAATATCGCGGCAACACGTGGCATTCTTCCGCGCGGCGGAACAATCCTCGGATCTTCTCGCACTAACCCATTCAAGATTGAAAATGGCGTTGAGCGCATCAAGGAAAATCTCGCAAAGATGAATATCGATGCTTTGATTGCTATTGGCGGAGAAGACACTCTTGGCGTTGCTACCAAACTTGATGCTTTGGGCGTGAAAGTAATCGGTGTTCCCAAGACAATCGATAATGACTTAAACAATACGGATTACACATTTGGCTTCGATACTTCAGTCAACATTGCGGTCGAAGCGATTGATCGCCTCCACACTACGGCGGAATCTCATCATCGTGCGCTCATCGTTGAAGTGATGGGTCGTCACGCAGGTTGGATTGCATTGCATTCAGGACTAGCAGGTGGAGCTTCATGCATTCTGATTCCAGAAGTTCCATTTGATATCGAAAAAGTGTGTAAGTACGTCGAATCCCGTTTTGAGCAGTCATATGCTCCAATCATCGTCGTTGCAGAAGGAGCGCTTCCGAAGGATGGCGATATCATCACCAAGGATGGGACTCTTGATTCCTTTGGGCATGTAAAGCTCTCAGGTATCGGTGAGTGGCTCGCAAAGGAAATTGAGAAGCGCACTGGAACCGAAGCTCGGACATCCATTCTCGGTCATATCCAACGCGGAGGAACCCCAACCGCATTTGATCGTGTTCTCGCTACTCGATTCGGACTTCATGCAATTACTGCTGCGCATGAAGGCGATTGGGGCAAGATGGTTGCGCTCCATGGCACCACCATCGCGCGCGTTCCTTTAGCATCAGCCACCGAGAAGCTCAAGACCGTTGACCCAACGCTGCTTGCTGAAGCAGAAGTCTTCTTCGGTTAATAGGTCTTCGTCTCTGGACTGAATTTCCCTACTCTTACCTCTATGTCCGCTTCCTCGGTCTCACTCGAAACTCTCTTCAACGAGAGCTTGATCGCTGCACAACAACCTGCATGGCCGAACGCAGCAGCGTTGAAGAAAGCGGTTTCCGAGCTTAAAACACTTCCACCGCTGGTATTCGCTGGTGAGTGTGACAATTTGAAAGCAAAAATCGCAGAAGCTGCTGATGGAAAAGCATTCTGGCTACAAGGCGGAGATTGCGCTGAAACTTTTACTGCTGCGACAGCAGATTCAATTCGCAATCGCATCAAAACCATTCTTCAGATGGCTGCGGTTCTGCAATATGGAGCAAGTCTTCCAGTCATCAAAGTTGGCCGTATGGCTGGCCAATTTGCCAAACCGCGAAGCAACGATATCGAGAAGCGCGGAGATGTAAGTCTTCCCGCATATCGTGGAGATGCCGTCAATGATCTTGAATTCACGGAAAGTGCTCGTACTCCTGATCCACAGCGACTCGTGAAGGTTTATCACACCTCATCTGCCACATTGAATTTAGTGCGTGCTTTCACCCAAGGCGGGTTTGCCGACCTCAGACTCGTTCATGAATGGAACAAAGGTTTCGTCAAAGATTCACGCATCGGCGCACGCTATGAACAGATGGCTAATGAGATTGGTCGTGCACTTGATTTTATGAGAAGTGCTGGAATCAATCCAGAAGAATTTAAGACAGTCGATTTCTACTCAAGTCATGAAGCCCTAATCCTGGAATATGAGAAAGCTTTAACGCGTATTGATTCGCGCACAGGTTTGCCATATGACGTCTCGGCGCATTTTGTTTGGATTGGTGAACGGACTCGCCAACTTGATGGCGCTCACATGGACTTTGCAAAGAAGATCAAGAATCCCATTGGTGTAAAACTTGGTCCTAAGACAACTCCGGAAGATGCGCTCACAATTATCAAGGAGCTTAATCCGGAAAATGAACCAGGACGACTAACGTTCATCACCCGCATGGGTGCTGGCAATATCCGCTCGATTTTGCCCCCACTTGTTGAGGCTGTTACAAAATCAGGCGCCAAAGTTCTATGGGTCTGTGACCCTATGCATGGAAACACATATGAAGCTCCAAGTGGATTTAAGACGCGCAAGTTCGATGATGTTCTAGAGGAAGTAAAAGGTTTCTTCGAAGTTCACCACAAACTTGGTACCCATCCCGGCGGAATTCATATCGAGCTTACTGGGGATGACGTAACAGAATGCGTCGGTGGGGGCGAAGATATCTCGCACGAAGATCTTGCGACTCGATACGAGACGGCGTGCGATCCGCGTTTGAATCACACTCAATCTCTGGAGCTTGCCTTCCTTGTTGCGGAGATGCTTCGCGACCGAAAGATCTGACCCGGTTTGCCATTCCCAAATAACTAGCATGAGGTTTAGAGTGTTGTTGTGCTCCTGCGCTCATCAGTGAAGACCCCAATCGGTGCGCTCTCACTCATTTCCCGTGAACAGATACTCCTTGCAGCCGGCTTCGTTTCACATGATGAATTGATGAAAGGATTATCGCAAGCAGATAAACATTCTGATTCGAAAAAAGTCGCCGACATCCCAGTAATTAGCGATCTCCTTGAAAATTATTTTGACGGTGACTTATATGCCCTTGATGGAATAAAGGTCGATCAACCCGGGGAGAGATTCTCACAGCAAGCATGGAAAGGAATGCGCAAAATAGCGCCGGGAAAAATCATCTCATATGCAGATTTGGCGAAGAAAGCTGGATCACCTGATGCAGTAAGAGCGGCAGGAAGTGCGTGTGCGCGTAACTTGATCGCCGTCGTCGTACCCTGTCATCGAATCGTGAAGACTGGTGGAGCGCTAGGAAATTATGCTTACGGCTTGAAATATAAAGAGTGGCTACTTCGCCACGAAGGCGCCCTGAAGTAGGTCTCGCAAGATTGAAGCTGCGCGCTCAATCTGTGAATCGTTGATATCACGGTGGGTTACGAGTCGAACGAAGGTCGGGCCAAGCGCACCAATCCATAAGCCTTTCTCTCGCGCACTCGCTGCAAATTGAGCAGCAGTTTGGTGTGAACCTTTGAGATCTAATCCCACGATATTTGTTTCCACAGTTGAGGGATCAATTGTGGTTGGGGCAACACTTGCGCATGCACTTGCTAAAACTTTTGCACGTCGATGGTCTTCAGAGAGGTTGGCGATGTTGTGATCGAGCGCGTAGTGACCAGCGGCAGCCAGGATTCCGACTTGGCGCATGCCTGCGCCATAACGTTTACGCCACACTCGCGCACGTGCGACTCGTTCTTTCGTTGAAATCATGAGAGAACCAACTGGCGCACCCAATCCTTTTGAAAGGCAGACACTTATAGTGTCGAAATATTTTCCGTATTCGGCAAACGTGACGCCAGAAGCTACGTGGGCGTTCCAAATTCTCGCCCCATCAAGATGCATCGCCATTCCTCGTTTTGAGGACTCTTCTCGAAGGGCAGCAATTTCACTTATAGGTTGGACAGTGCCGCCACCAAAGTTGTGAGTGTTCTCAACGGCAATTGCTGTGGTCGAAACTAAGTAAGGACCTGAGTCAGGCTTGGCTAGATCTAAAGCGTCGGACGCTTTGAGTAATCCACGATCGGCAATCCATGTACGTGTGGTGATTCCACTGAAAACTGCGGCGGCTCCAAGTTCAGCACGCGCAATATGAGAATTCGTTTCACAGATCAACTCCTCACCTGGTGCTACCAACATGCGAATCGCTAATTGATTTGCAAGAGAACCTGATGGTGTGAAAACAGCTGCTTCTCTTCCGAAGAGAGCAGCGACTCTCTCTTCCAAGGAGTTAACTGTGGGATCATCGCTGTAGACATCATCCCCGACGGGCGCTTGTGCAATGGCATCTCTCATCTCTGGAGATGGGCGAGTGACCGTATCCGAGCGAAGATCGATGACTGAATCATGGGAAGTCATGGCGTAATACTCTCAGGATTGAGCGGTACTGGAAACCCTTGGTTGCACTATTGCCAACATCGCAATAAGTACCAACGTTCCTCCGAGCGCAAGGCGCAGCGTAAATGGTTCCATTCCATACATGAACGAAAAGAGCGCTGCAAAGACGACTTCCATCGTAAGAATGACTGCGACCTTCGTGGTGGAAATTCGAGCTTGTGACCATGTTTGAATAACGAAAGCAATCGCTGTAGCAAATAATGCGGTAAAGACAATGACGCCCCAAACTTGGGTATCAGGTGGTGCGACAAAACCGTTAATGCTCGCCGGGATAGAAGCCAATAGCGAACATCCAATGAGTTGCATGACAGTCAATGCGTAAGCATCAAAATTCTTACTCCACGAACCCAGCAAAATGATGTGAATAGCAAATAGCACTGCAGAGATTAAGACGAAGATCTCTCCGATTCCTACGCTCCACCCTTCGACAGAGAGTATTGCTAATCCGAGTACAGCTAAGAAGACATAACCCCACATCGCTTTTGTCAGTCTCTCTTTGAGAAAGAACGAAGCAAGAAGTGGAGTAAAGACGACATAAAGTCCAGTAATAAAGCCAGTAATTGCAGGGGTCGTGCGTTCCAATCCAAGTGTCTGAAATATGTATCCAGAGCCAAGCGCCACACCGATCACTAGGCCTTTTATAACCAGCTCTTTGGTGAATCGCTTTAAGACCGAAGGGCGAAGTGCAATCATGGCAGCAGCGGCAACGATAAATCGAGAAGTTAAAAAGCTGTAGACATCTTGTTGGTCAAGGATGTCTTTCATCCAAACAAAGGAGATTCCCCACATGGCGGCAACGCTTAAGAGCGCCCATGGCGCTAACTTCATCTGCATTATTTATCGCGCAACTTTCGCAATAACGCTACTTCTTTACCATGTTCTGGTTCATCGCCTGGAGTTTCGAGAATCAGCGGAGCATTGACGACTGCGGGATGTGCGAGCAACTCTTCGAAAGGTTTGACGCCAATCTCTCCATCACCGAGATTTTGATGTCGGTCTTTCAGTGACCCGAGTACATCCATCGAATCATTAGCGTGAATGAGTTGGATTCGTTCTGCACCAGCCACATCAACGAGCAGATCAATCGTCTTGGTCATTCCACCCTTGGATTTGATGTCATGGCCGGCGGCGAATACGTGACATGTGTCGAGACAGACGCCAACTTTGGGATGCCATTCCAGCGCCTCAAAGTAATTATTGAGATCGTCTAACTTCTTCACTAAGGACTGACCTTGACCAGCAGTTGGCTCGAGAAGTAGCCATGGATCTTCATCATTTAGTTTCTCAAGTATCGGCATCATCCCGTCATGAATCTGTTTCCACGCTTGCTTCACATGACTTTCATCGACTGCTGAACCAGTATGGATGACAACACCGAGAGCTTTAATCTCCCGGCCTCGTCTCAATGAATAGGCAGTTGAAGCCAGTGAATTCTTATACGTGCCTTCGGTTGGCGAGCCAAGGTTTATGAGAAAAGGCGCATGGACATACGTTTCGATATCAAGTTCTTGGGCCTTCTCAATAAATGCCATATCTGCTTGTGGATTTGCTTCTGGCATTGCCCAACCGCGCGGGTTTGAGGCGAAGACTTGAATCGCTTCAGCGTTGATCGTCTGCGCATATTCGATTGATCGTTTAGCCATCCCACCTGAAGTAGGGACGTGGGCGCCGAGTCGAGGTCGCTTCACTTTCGGTGTTGGGGGCTTCTTTGTAGCTGATGGCACTCAATCACCCTACAGTGATTGTTACCGTCGAGCCACGTTTCACCTTCGCGCCAACCTTAGGTGAGACGTTGGTAACGACTTTCGTCTTCTTGTTCCCAACTTTCTTGACTACTGGTTTCAAATCCAAGTCCTTCAGCGCAGCAATAGCTTTCGCTTCTGAGACTGAGAAAACATTCGGAACGAAGACGAATTCTGAACCTTTAGATACGAGAAGGGTGATGGTACTTCCCTTATCGACTTCACCAGCACCAGGCGTCTGGCTTATCACAGCACCAATGGGCAGATCTTCACTGAAGACATACTTGGTTTTCACATCAAAGCCTGCATCAGTAAGTTCGTTAAGTGCTTGTTCGCCACTCTTTCCTTTGTAATCGTTGAAAGCTACTTGTTCAACGCCAAGGGAAATCACCAGATTGACTTGGCTATCTCGCTTGACGCGTTCTCCCGACGTTGGTTCAGATCGCATGATGAAACCTTTGGGAAACTCGGTAGAGAATTCTTCTTTCACTTCACCTAGGACGAGTTTGTTCTCTTTCAGTTGCTGTTCAGCAACATCCTGTTTTAGTCCTTGAAGATTAGGAACTGCATAGCGCTCTTTTCCTTTGGAGATTGTGACATCCACACTGGCATTGGGGGAGACCCGTCCACCACCCGCTGGGCTTGAGTTGATGATTTTCCCATCAGGAATATCCTCACTGAATTCTTCCGTTGCGACATCAAGAGATAGCCCCAAGTCCTTCAAGGTTGATGTTGCCTCTTTTACGGTAAGGCCAGCGAGCGAGGGAACAACTACTTTTGATCCCGGACCAAGGAATCCATACCAAATACCTGCACCGATAAGAATCGCTATCAATGCGGCGATTCTGCGGTTACGTTGTACGCGCGCCGATACCTGCTTCTTTTTGGTTTGAGCAGTTTTCTCCTTTTTCACGGGCGTCTCCTCTTTCTTTGCAGGTGTCGAAAATTTGGACTTTCGTTCCTTGGCAGTGGGCTTTATCGGCAATGGTGGAAGATCCAATTCCAGACTGAGCTGGCGCTTTCGTGGATCAAGTTTCTCGGAAAGTACTCTGATCTTTTCCAGTAGAACGCCGGCATCTCGTGGTCGTTTATCAGGATCAATATCCGTCGCAGCGAGTACCAGTTCATCAACGTCCGCAGTGATTGAAGACTTTATTGTGGAGGGAGCTGGAACCCGCTCATTCACATGGCGGATGGCAATCTGTACTGGGTCATCACCTTGATACGGTTTCTGGCCAGTGAGTATTTCAAAGAGAACAATCCCAAGGGAATAAACATCGCTTCGTGCATCGGCAACTCCTCGTTGAACCTGCTCAGGAGAGAGATAGGAGACGCTACCCAGGATCACGCTTGATTCTGCAGTCATCGTATTTCCCAGCAGAGCGCCACGCGCAAGGCCAAAGTCTGCAATTTTGATACGTCCCTCTTTGGACACGAGAATGTTTTCTGGCTTGATGTCTCGATGTGTGATGCCTAATTTGTGTGCTGCTGCAAGTGCGCTTGCAACGGGCGTCATAATCTGAAGTGCGCGTTCCACAGTAAGTGAACCTTGTTCATGCAAGTAATCGCGAAGGGTTGCGCCCTCAACCAATTCCATAACAATGAATACACAAGGAACCCCACCTTGATTCCAACCTTGATCCAAAACCGACACGATGTTGGGGTGGGAGAGTGATGCCGCAGCTTTTGCCTCCCGTATGAATCTTGAGACGAATTGTTCATCTTGGGCAAGATGTGGATGCATTACTTTTACTGCAACCTGGCGATCGAGACGAAGATCTAATGCGGCGTATATGGTTGCCATACCTCCGGAAGCAACGATTCGACTGAGCTGATATCGCCCATCGATGACCTCGCCGGTTAAGTCTGACACGCGTGAATTTTAGATGAAGAGAGTGCCATCGACGCGGACGGTCGCACAATCGCGAGTGTTGTCGCTTCGAAAGTGTTCACTTTCCCTCATTTGCCAGACTCGCATTTCATTTTCTATGTAATCACCATCACGCTGTAAAACTCGAGAAAGTCCAACTTCAGGTTCAATATCAATCCAAATGAGTTGATCCAAATATTTGCGAATGCTTCTCTGTCCTGCACCCACACCTTCAAGAATCAACAGGTCGGGAAGTTCCACGCTAATGAAATTTCCAAATCCTTTCGCAATCCAATCGTATTTTCGGAATTGAAATGATTTGCCTTGCGATGCCGGACCAGCAATATTCAACTCCAATGTCTTCGTCAGAGTGGGAGTCAGTGCATCTTCCCAGCCCGCGTAAAGATCATCCATGTGAATTACGGCAACGTTCGAAGAAGGAAATGAACCGACAATCCGATGAGCGAGCGTTGATTTACCTGCTCCAGCTGGGCCATCAATTGCGATAATACGGCAGAAGTTATTACGCCGCTCACCCCGCAATATCTTCTCTATGATTTCCTGAAGTGAGATTTGTGTAGTCACGTCTGTTACTCAGTTTTAGGAGTGAGTGCTAACCAGCGATACCAGCCGAATCCCGCGATTACTGTGAAGACGCCATAGAGGACTGCCGTGAACCAATAACCTTGATTCGCGTAGTGATATGTTCCAAATAAGTCTATGACGAGCCAGAGAATCCATGTTTCATTACGTTGAAGCACCATCACAACCTGTGCGACCGTACTTGAGACAAGTAAGAAGGCGTCTGGCCACGTTGCTGCAGCCCCAATATCTGCCAGAGCTGGCGCGCTCACGCCCCAAACAATGAGAAGTACAGATAGCCACAGTGCTCGTTCTTTGTTGGACATGTATCGAGGTTCTGCGCCTGTGGATTTCCATCCGAACCATCCCCAAGCTGCAGCTGAGATAAAAACCAATTGCAGAATCGCGCTGGCAAAAAGATCCACTTGGTAGAAGAAGATTGAATAAAGAGCGCTGCTGAGCAACCACCATGGCCAGGCGATCCGAGCGCCTAGCGCACCAAGAAAAACAGCAATTAAAGAAGTGATGACTGATACAAATTCGAGATATGTAACGCCGTAGCCCCAGGCGGTAAAGAAAACTGACATGAGTTACTCCCTTCCAGTTCGCATTACCGAACTGGTCTAGCGGTCGACCTCGAAAGGTCCTCTCAGCCAACTTTTGGCTCCCGTTGAAATAAAACATTAGCATAAGCCATGCTCAAATTTGGCTACTTCGCGATGTTGGGCTTCACTGTTATTGGTTCATTCTGGCTGGAATTCATTTTTAAAGTCGGAGTTTTGCGACGACTCAAGAGAGCTGCATTAAGCATCTTTCCTGTTGCCGCGATTTTCCTCACTTGGGATTACTACGCTGTCGCATCGGGGCATTGGTTCTTTGATGAAGAACAAGTAGTAGGAATCTATGGTCCAGCCGGCGTACCCCTTGAGGAATTCCTTTTCTTCATCGTCGTCCCTCTAGCTGGCTTAATGACAATTGAAGCCGTGCGAGCAGTAAAGAAACACTGGATATTTGGTGACGAACAATGACATACACACAACTTGCTTTAACGATGGCTCTGATTGCCATTCTTTTTGATCTATTTGGCACAAAATCCCGAATGGTCACTCGAAAGAGTTTCTGGAACGCCTATGGAATCATGCTTTTCTTTCAACTGATCACGAATTGGTGGCTAACTTCGCGAGGGATTCTTACCT
>JBJTHB010000031.1:0-8852 GCA_046094245.1 Actinomycetota bacterium | reverse complement strand
AACGATTAATGCGCCAACTAATCCACCGCGGGAATCCTCATCTACTTTTGCCGCTTTAACTCCGATGCCACCGCGACCTTGAGTGCGATATTCATCCAGGTTGGTGCGTTTTCCAAAGCCACCATCGGTGGCGGTTAATACAAAGTTTGCCTTATCTCCACTTCCAACTGTGGCCATTGTTAGTAGTTCGTCACCACTACGGAATTTCATGCCAATCACACCAGTGGCTGATCGTCCCATGGGTCGTAGCGATTCATCGTCTGCGGTAAAGCGAAGTGACATACCCTTCTTTGAAATGAGCAAGACTTCATCTTTGCTTGTGATTGCTGATGCAGCCACAACTTCATCGTTCTCTTTAAGTGTGATCGCGATTAAACCACCAGTGCGCGGTGAGTCATATTCAACAAGCGGTGACTTCTTAATGATGCCACCTTTGGTTGCGATAACTAAATGTGGGAGTGATGAGTAATCCGCAATTGAGATGACGGAAGCGATGTTCTCATTTGGCTTGAAGGCGAGAAGGTTGGCGACGTGTTGGCCACGCGCATCGCGTCCAGCATCAGGAAGTTCGTGAACTTTGGCGCGATAGACCCGACCTTGGTTTGTGAAGAACAACAACCAGTCATGGGTCGAGGCGGTAAAGAAATGCTCGACTATGTCATCTTGCTTGAGGGCGGCGCCTTTGACGCCTTTTCCGCCACGGCGTTGGGAGCGATAAAGATCGGCACGCGTACGTTTTGCGTATCCGCCACGAGTAATGGTCACGACCACATCTTGATCTGGGATGAGATCTTCTACCGACAAATCGGTGTCGCCGGCAATGATTTGGGTACGTCGATCATCGCCATACTTCTCGGCGATTTCCTTCAATTCTTCCTTGATGATTGTGCGTTGTTTTGTTGGATCATTCAAGATTGTGGTGAGTTCTTTTATCTCCGACATCAAGGTCTCGTACTCATCAATGATCTTCTGTCGCTCAAGTGCTGCAAGGCGACGAAGTTGCATATCTAGAATTGCATTGGCTTGGAGTTCATCAACTTCAAGAAGTTTCATCAATCCAGCGCGTGCTTCATCGGAGTTAGCGCTCGCGCGAATCAAAGCAATAACAGCATCAAGTGCGTCGAGTGCTTTGAGGTAACCGCGCAAAATATGGGCGCGTTTTTCCCTCTCAGAAAGACGGTACTTGGTGCGGCGGACAATTACTTCGACCTGGTGGGTGATGTAGTGACGGACAAATTCATCCAGTCGAAGTGTCCGTGGAACGTTGTCAACAAGAGCTAACATATTCGCACCGAAAGAATCTTGTAGTTGGGTGTGTTTATAGAGATTATTAAGAACGATCTTTGGTGTTGCGTCATTACGAAGAACAATCACAAGTCGTTGTCCTAAACGCTCGTTACCTTCGTCGCGGACATCAGCGATGCCTTTGATTTTTCCATCTTTCACAAGTTCAGCAATCTTCAAAGCTAAGTTATCTGGATTGACTTGGTATGGAAGTTCGGTGATTACCAAACATGTACGCTTGTTAATTTCTTCGATTTCGACAACAGCGCGCATTGTGATTGAGCCGCGACCGGTGCGGTATGCCTCTTCAATTCCTTGGCGTCCAACAATGATTCCGCGGGTTGGAAAATCTGGGCCTTTAACAATTCCTAGAAGTGCACTTAACGTCTCTTCACTTGATGCTTCTGGATTTTCTAACGCCCACTCGACAGCAGCAGCGATTTCACGCAAGTTGTGGGGTGGAATATTGGTGGCCATTCCCACGGCAATACCGGCGGAACCATTAACAAGAAGGTTGGGGAACCGACTAGGAAGAACTACAGGTTCTTGTGAGCGGCCATCGTAATTCGATACAAAATCAACAGTCTCTTCATCGATATCGCGCATGATCTCCATGGCGAGGGGCGCCATACGAGCTTCGGTGTAACGCATCGCCGCAGCTGGATCGTTTCCGGGTGAACCGAAGTTTCCATTTCCATCAACGAGCGGGTAACGAAGAGACCAATGTTGTGCCAAACGAACCAAGGTGTCATAGATCGCGCCATCACCATGAGGGTGGTAATTACCCATGACATCACCAACGATGCGTGAAGATTTGTAGTAACCCTTATCTGGGCGATATCCCGCGTCATACATCGCATACAAAACGCGGCGGTGGACAGGTTTTAAGCCGTCACGGATATCAGGAAGTGCACGACCAACAATGACCGACATTGCGTAGTCAAGGTATGAACGAGCCATCTCGACTTGGAGATCGACTGCCTCGACTTTGTCGATATTTTCTTTATCTAAATTTTCCATCGTTAGATATCCAAGAACCTTACGTCTTTAGCGTTGCGTTGAATGAATTGGCGACGTTGTTCCACATCTTCACCCATCAGAACAGAGAAGAGATCGTCGGCTGCGGCTGCATCATCAAGGGTTACACGAATGAGCACGCGGTGAGTCGGGTCCATAGTGGTATCCCATAGTTCTTTTGCGGGCATCTCACCCAAACCTTTGAAGCGCTGGATTCCATCTTCTTTCGGCAGGCGTTTTCCAGCATCGAGACCAATCTGAATCAAACCATCACGCTCTTTATCCGAGAATGCATATTGAACTGGTTCTTTTCCACCCCATTTGATTTTGTAGAGAGGTGGTTGGGCTAAATAAACATAGCCTTGTTCAATCAATGGACGCATGAATCGGAATAGTAGAGTGAGAAGAAGAGTGCGAATATGTTGTCCGTCGACATCAGCATCGGCCATCAAGATCACTTTGTGATATCTCAACTTTGCAATATCGAAATCATCATGGATTCCTGTGCCAAGAGCGGTGATGAGCGCTTGAACTTCGTTATTTTGTAGGACGCGATCGATACGCGCTTTTTCAACATTAAGAATTTTGCCGCGGATCGGAAGGACTGCTTGGTAGCGTGAATCGCGACCACCCTTAGTGGAACCACCTGCAGAGTCACCTTCGACAATATAGAGCTCACATTTTTCTGGTTCGGTCCATTGGCAATCAGCGAGCTTGCCTGGCATGCCGCGCCCTTCAAGTAAGCCTTTGCGGCTACGAGAAAGGTCACGCGCTTTTCGCGCAGCAATACGTGCGGTGGCTGCATCAATCGCTTTACGGACGATCTCTTTGCCTTCGGTTGGGTTCTTCTCGAACCACTCCCCAACCGCGTCGTTTAATGCTTTTTGGGTGAATGACTTGGCTTCGGTATTTCCTAATTTTGTCTTTGTTTGTCCTTCAAATTGTGGTTCAGCAATCTTGATCGAGATGATTGCGGTTAAACCTTCGCGAATGTCGTCACCAGTAAGGCGATCTTCTTTTCGCCGGATATAACCCCATTCTTCTGCAAATTTATTAACTAGTGATGTGAGTGCGGTGCGGAATCCTTCTTCATGTGTTCCACCCTCTTGGGTGTTGATGGTGTTTGCAAAGGTATATACCGATTCGGAAAACCCTGTATTCCACTGCATTGCGACCTCGAGCGACATTTTGTGTTTTATGTCCTCGGAATCAAAAGCGATGATTGATTTATGGGTGACGCCTTTGGTGGTGTTGAGGTGTTTTACGAAATCGACAATTCCACCTTCATAGCAATAACGAACGCTGAGTTGCTCACCTTTTTCATCAACATGGCTTGGGCGTTCGTCGCGCAGTGTGATTGTGAGACCTTTATTCAAAAATGCCATTTCACGGAAACGAGTAGAGAGAACTTCAAAAGAGAAATCTGTGGTTTCGAATATTTCTTCTGATGGCCAGAATGTAACTTCGGTTCCGGTTGATGTTGTGGCAACACCTTTTTCGACTGGGGAAGTTGGGACACCTAGTTTGTAACTTTGTTCCCAGAAAAATCCGTCGCGTTGGACCACAACACTTAAATCGCGACTTAGCGCGTTAACAACAGAAACACCGACGCCGTGAAGTCCACCAGAAACGGAATAACCACCATCGCCAAACTTTCCGCCTGCATGAAGAACAGTGAGCACAACTTCGAGCGCTGGTTTCTTTTCGACTGGGTGAATATCTACTGGAATGCCTCGGCCGTTGTCGATTACTCGCACTCCACCGTTTGCAAGAAGAGCAACGTTGATCTCGGTGCAGTAACCCGCGAGCGCTTCATCGACTGCGTTATCGACGATCTCGTAAACCAAGTGGTGGAGGCCCCGCTCGCCAGTGGAGCCGATATACATTCCGGGGCGTTTGCGGACCGCTTCGAGCCCCTCTAGGACGGTGATTGCGCTGGCGTCATACGCCTTCGAAACCTTCTTCTCCGCCACAAAAATCCCCTCGTTGAGCTCTAGTTAAAACCCGCCAGGGACAAACCTCGCCCCGAATTCGGCCTGGGTACCCCCAAATCCTAGTGGTAAAACAAATAATGGTTAGCCCAAAAAAGGCGCTGGTGGTGGATAAGACGCTTTTTTAGCGCAAGGGTGAGGGTCGGTATTAGCCGAAAGTATCTCGCGGGCCTTGAGCGCCGCGGATTGTGCGTAAGCCCCGTTTCCATGATGGGGCTTGGGGTCCGATGATGGAGAGGGTCTCGACAACCGCGCCGGGGGCGCTTTTTTGGATGGTGCGTAAGAGATCGCCCTCCATTAAACGAAGTTGGGTGCTCCATGCAGTGGATGTGGTTTGGATTGTGAGTCGACCTTCATACATTGTGATCGGCGTTGAGTGATCTGCGATTTCATTTCCCACTATTTCGCGCCAATCGCTAAAGAGATTTCCCTCCGCTATTCCTTTACGCCAATCACGATTCTCCACAATTTCGTTCAAGATTGATCCGATTTTTTGTGGATCGTTTAACTCGACCCGTTCTTCTTGGGGGAGCTCCTTCTTTTTACGTAACCCGCTTCGATAACTTCGGAAGAGTTCGCGTGCGATGTCTCGCTTCATATCCGCTCCACCTTTCCACTGGTCACTTTAAATCGAGTTCCGGTTATTTCTGGTGGGAGATCGCTTTCGACCGCGACAGTGATGAAGGTTTGTTCGGCTGCACTTGAAATTGAAATCAATTTCTCTCTCCGACCTTCGTCGAGTTCGGAAAATACATCATCGAGAATCAATATTGGTTTATCGCCATCACTAATAAATAGTTGATAACTTGCAAGCCGAAGAGCTAAGGCAATTGACCAAGATTCTCCATGGCTGGCATAACCTTTTACTGGATGATCGCCGAGATTAAGAAGTAGATCATCACGGTGTGGCCCGACAAGCGATATTCCTCGATCACGTTCTTGGTTACTAACTTCTTCTAGAGTTAAAAGAATTTTCTCTTTATTCTCGTTTTTATCTGTGGTGGGGTTGGGGATACTTGATTTGTATCCAAGTTTCGCGGTTTTTTTAGTAGAAAGGTTTTTATAGGCGTTTTGAAAGAGTGGTTCTAACTCTTGGATGAGAGAGAGTCTGCCGGCTATAACTTCTCCACCAAAATTTGCTAGGTGTTCATTCCATGGTTCAAGCGCGGCTTGGGGGGCGCGGCTCTTAAGTAGCGAATTACGCTGCTTAAGAGCTCTTTCGTAATCAGTGATGACCCCCGCCAATCGGGGGCTGCGCTGGATGAGGAGTTGGTCAAGAAATGAACGACGCTCGCTGGGGTCGCCACGCACTAAATCGAGATCTTCTGGTGAAAAACAGATGCTCTTCACAATCCCCAGCAATTCTTTCTGGGAGCGAATTGGGTTTTGGTTAACTTTTGCTCGATTCGCTTTTGTGGCATTGATTTCTAACTCCACCAATGTTGTGCGCTCATCGGATTCGACTTTAGCTCGCACATATGTTCGCTCCGCGCCAAGTTTTACTAGAGGTTGGTCGGAGCTGATTCGGTGCGAGGAAAGCAGGGCGAGATACATTAATGATTCAATGATGTTGGTTTTGCCTTCACCGTTTTCGCCGATAAAGATGTTCTGACCTGGTTGGAGTTTTAACTCAAGAGAGGTGTAGGAGCGAAAATCTGTCAGGGACAGATGTGAGACATGCATTGTGTTTTCTTAAGATGCGTAACGCATAGGCATGAGGAGGTATCGATATGTGCTATCGATCTCGCCATCTATTTTGTTCTTTCCAGATAACACTGCTGGTTTGTTGGAGCCAGTGAATGCAATGTTTACATATGTTGTGCCTAAAGCGCTAAGGCCGTCGGTTAAAAAGGTTGGGTTAAATGCAATATCGATTGCCTCGCCGGTGTAGGCGATTTGGATCTCTTCGGTTGCTTGCGCCTCATCTCCAGCGCCAGCCTCGAGATGGAGTGTGTTGTTTTCAAATTTCAATCGCAGTGGAACGGTCTTGTCTGTTACGAGCGCAACACGTCGCACTGAATCCATAAGGGCTGCAACTTCAATGACCGCGGTTGCGATGCTCTCGGATGGAAGGAGGTGGCGGTAAGGAGGGAAGGTTCCATCAAGTTGGCGAGAAGTCATTGATTTCTGCTCGGTTGTGAAGCCGATGAGTCGCTCGTTAGAGCTTGAAGGTGCGACTGCAAATGAGATGTTTTTTGTGGAAGAGATGGTTTTCGCAGCATCAGCAAGTGTTCGAGCGCGCAACAAAGCGGTGGTGGCTTCTTCTGGATTATTTGGGGTCCAGTTGATTTCTCGTACCGCAAGGCGATAACGGTCTGTAGCCGCAAATGTGATGGTTTCTTTATTTATATCGACATGAACTCCAGTGAGTGTTGGAAGTGAATCATCACGACCAGCTGCGACAGCTACTTGGTTTACTGCCGTTGCAAATAAATCGCTAGCGATTTGTCCGGAGGTTTCCGGCATTTTTGGCAGGTTTGGGTATTCATTAATAGGAAGTGTTGGAAGTGTGAACTTTGCAGATCCCGCGGTTACTAATACGCGGCTTCCGTCTAGGGTAAAAGAGACTGGTTTGTTTGGTAGTGCGCGGGAGATTTCAGCCAACAATCTTCCTGGTACTAACACTCTGCCTTTTTCTTTAATGTCAGCGCTAAATGAAGATTTCGCTGATGTCTCAAGATCTGAAGCGCTTAAAGTTATGTCATTTCCTGCGTCGATCACAATTCCAAGGAGCGCAGTCATTATTGGTCTTGTTGAGAGACTGCGGGAAACCCAATTAACGCTATCGGTCAACGTTGCGCTATCGACGACAAATTTCATATCTGTGAGCCTAACTTGTTAAGAACAAGATTAAATGAGCGAGGTTCGCGCACACCTTGTTGTATATCTATAGAACTATTCGTAGTAACCAAAGGTTGTAACTGTAGAGAAACAGGAAAACCGCAGTTCAATTGGGTATTTCTCTCCACTTCCACCACCTTTTTATGTGTGTAACCCTGTGTGTTCTCTGTGGGTATTTCCCGCTGGAAAAAAGAGGCTTTTTCATACCCACCCTTTGCCAACAGATTATCCACAGATATCCACAGGTTATCCCCAAGCACTGTCGATAACCAGATTTAGGCTTTAGCCTGCAGTTTTATCCGGTTGGTGAGCTCAGATACCTGGTTAAAGATAGATCTGCGCTCAGCCATTAATTGGCGGACCTTCCGATCGGCGTGCATCACTGTTGTGTGATCACGGCCGCCGAAAGTTTGGCCAATTTTCGGAAGAGATAACTCTGTCATTTCACGACACAAGTACATCGCGATCTGTCGTGCGTTCACAAGAACTCGTGAACGTGAAGTGCCACAAAGATCATCAATAGTAAGACTGAAGTAGGCCGCAGTTTGGGCCATAATCAAATTTGCGGTGATCTCTGGAGCAGAATCGTCAGGAATTAAATCTTTTAAAACAATCTCCGCTAAGCCCATATCGACTGGTTGGCGATTTAGTGAAGCAAAGGCAGTTACACGAATCAACGCACCCTCGAGTTCGCGGATATTTGTGGAGATTTTCGAAGCGATGTATTCCAAAACATCGTCCGGCGCATTTAATTTATCTTGCGCTGCTTTCTTCCGAAGAATCGCGATACGTGTTTCTAGTTCCGGTGGTTGGATATCAGTAATCAATCCCCATTCAAATCGAGAACGGAGTCGATCTTCCAGTGTTGTTAATTGTTTTGGTGGACGATCGCTTGAAATCACAATCTGTTTATTAGCATTATAAAGAGTGTTGAAGGTATGGAAAAACTCTTCTTGAGTCCGCTCTTTATTCTCTAAAAATTGAATATCGTCAACAAGAAGAACATCTAAATCACGATATCTACGTTGGAAATTTGAAGATTTATCATCACGGATTGAGTTGATGAAATCATTAGTGAATTCTTCAGAAGACACATAACGAACTCGAACACCTCCATACAACTCTTTTGCGTAAGCACCAATCGCGTGAAGTAGGTGAGTTTTACCCAATCCAGATTCGCCATAAATAAAGAGTGGGTTGTATGCCTTCGCCGGCGCTTCTGCGACAGCAACAGCTGCGGCGTGAGCGAAACGATTTGAGGCTCCAATAACAAATGTTTCAAAAATGTAGCGTGGGTTTAGTTGAGAGGACTCGACGCTCTTAGTGGAAACTTCTTGGCGGCCAGTTCCGGCGCGCGGAGCTTCGAATTCAACTTCAACAACTTCAGGATCTACCTGGGGGATATCGAGTGACTCATCAATTGTGACCGCAATATTGATCTTCTCGCCCATCTTTGCTGAGAGCGCATCATTAAGGACTGATCTCAATCGACTTTCCAACACATCTTTTGCGAAGAGGTTAGGGGCGGCCAACAAAAGGTTCGACCCGCCATCGCCCTTCAGTAGGCCTAGCGGTTTAGTGAGAGTGAGGAAGGCGCGGTTCTGTGGGGAGTCGTGCGAGACGGAGTTGACGACCCCACTCCACAAGGCTTGGAGATCTTCCTCAATCACACCAGTTTCGGTTAAGGACATAACCCCTCTTTCAGTAAGAAATCCACAA
>JBJTHB010000030.1:0-3412 GCA_046094245.1 Actinomycetota bacterium | reverse complement strand
CTCTCCAAATATCTTCACCAAGTCTTGGTACTTTTGATTGGAAAGAGCTTTGATCGGCGTTGTATAAAAGCATCGATTTCCATGGTGTTCTGCCAAGAACGTTGCAAATTCGCCGATGATTGTTTTTCCTGCGCCAGTTGGAGCAGCGATCAGAACGCTTTTGCCATCTTCTAAATATTCGCAACCAAGGGCTTGGAAATCATCAAGTGGAAATTCGTAACGGGACATGAACTGATGGGTCAACGGGTGACGTTGACGGTTTTTTGCTGCGGCAAATTTCTCCGCTGGGCTGAGCGCTTTAGGAGCTTGCATTAATTCCGCCACGTCATTATTGCGCCTTCAGCTATTTCAGCGGTTATTGGTAAGGCTCCTATGCGCTCCCCATCTGCATATGCAACAGCTTTTGATTCAATTGTTACTTTCTTGCCGCGCAGAATTTTGACTGCGGGGTGCTTCACGTGCTGGCCCGAGAAGACTTTAGGGAAAACCTTGAGAAACTCAATTTTCGAAACAGGCCCAAGGATCATGATGTCAAAGAGTCCATCATCCACCCGAGCATCAGGAGTAACTTTCATACCACCTCCGTAGCTCTGGCCATTAGAAACAGCAATGAGCATGGCCTTTGTGGTGAATTCAATGGCGTCCACTTGAAACCGATAAGTTTGAGGTTTGAATGTAGATAGCTCCAGAAGGATCGCCATGTTGTATTTCATCCGACCCTTAACAAAGCGCATGCTGTTAGCACGTTCGTTTACTATGGAATCAAATCCAGTGCTGAGGATATCCGCAAAATACCGATCGCCAATCCTCCCCAAATCGGTCTTGACAGGAAGCGAATTTTGAGTGAGTTCGAGTACAGAGAAGGGATCCTTTAAATTGAGATTCAGAGAGCGCGCAAAATCATTTCCTGTTCCAGCCGGAACGAGCGCTATGGGTATGGGCGTTCCGGCCAGTTCTTGGATTGCCATATGAACCATGCCATCCCCACCTACAACGACAACTCCATTGATTCTCGACGAATTAGTCGTGATTACTTCGTTAAATTTGGCCGCGGCATCATGGAAGTTACGACCGGAAATTTCGATGAACTCATATTTACGTTCAAGCAGTATCGACCTGACTCGGTCTGCATATCGCTTGCCTTTTCCACCACCGGAGGTGGGATTAACGAGCAGAACCCACATGCTATTCAGGCGCTGGTTCGTCTATTGGCGCGGCTGCGTCTATGGGAGCAGCATCATCATCTGCTACTAATCTGCTCTTGCGGTCACGCTTTTTATCAACCAAGAGCGCGATCCCGCCGGCACCAAAGTAAAAAGCGATCAGGGGTAGAGCTAATGCGGCCATAGAGAGCGGATCAGCCGTTGGAGAAAATGCAGCAACGAAAAATGTGATGGCAAATATGGCAAAGCGCCAAGGTTTTAGAATCGATCGTCCCGAAAGTACACCGATAAGATTTAATGAGACGAGAAATACAGGCAATTCAAAGGCAATGCCAAAGATGAGGATCAAACGGAGAACAAAATCAAGGTAGTCATCAAATCGAATCAGGTTATTGAGTGACTCTGGCGTGAACCCAAAAAGTACTTTAAGCGCAAGTGGAAGAATGTAGTATGCAAGCGCTGCTCCAATCGTGAAGAATGGAGTTGCAGCGATGATGAAGAATATGGAATTACGTTTCTCTTTGCGATGGAGAGCAGGAGCTATGAATGCCCATATCTGGTAGAGCCAGAATGGCGCGGAGAGAATTACACCGGTGAGAAACGAAACCTTCAATTGCAAGTTGAGTGGACCTAGAACCCCACTAATGTAGAGAGCCCCGCAACTATCTGAGCCACTTTCTTGTGCGGCCTTGAGATCACATACAGGCGACGATAATCGAGCAATAATGGGGTTGTATTGAATCCATCCGATAGCTGAGAAGAGAAATATGAAGAGCGCTGAGCGGATGACTCTTTTACGAAGTTCACGGAGATGATCGAGCAACGGCATCGTGCTGCGATCTTTTCTAGCCATGACTCCCCAATTACTAGTTGAACCTATATCCGCTCGACGCGCGAGAGATGAGACTAGTTTGTGGACTTGTCCCCGTCTTGTTCTTTCTTATCGTCCTTATTCAATTCCTTAACCTCACTCTTAAAAATGCGGAGTGAACGACCCAACGAGCGGGCGGAGTCGGGAAGACGTTTAGCTCCGAACAGAATCACGACTACAAGGATCAAGAGCAACCAATGGGATGGTTCGCGTAGACCAAACATATTTCCTTACCTTTCGGAGCGTACGAGCGACATTTATGCGCCGTTCGAGATGACTAACCTATCACGCCATATTGGTCCAAGGCGGTGGCACATCGGTCGACGATAGCTTCTCGAATTTCCTTGGGTTGGGTCACAACAAGGGCGTCTGACTCAGCGATGATAGACCTGACGATCCATTCAAGCTGGTAGACCCCAATCTCATAGGTGGTGCGCTCCGAGTCTTCATGGATTATCGACAAGGACTCCTGATTCACTTTAACAAAATTAGAATCGACTGAGGACGCTACTACAGTGACTCTCGTCCGCTCTTGGTCGATGGAATCATCGCTGGTTGGATACGTTGCGCGATTCATGACTGAAGCTGACTCTATAAACTTCAAATTAAAAGACCGAGGCCCTTGGGCTAAATGACAGAACGCTTGCAAGAGAGTCTTACCTTGGGCAATAGATAGTGAGCGTGGTGAGACGACTCTCGTAGACTTACTGTCTTGGGCAACATTCATGTAAACAATTTCCAAATCTTTATCGTTCTTGAGCGCCTCTTCTACGATAAGAAAAATCTGTCTCTCCTTGTCAGCAACAAAATCAATCGCTCCTTGCGGAATTTCCGAGCTAAAAGCTGAACCAATTTTTGCCGACAACTTCCTAATCTTTTCAAAATCTCGATGAGTATTCGGAGTTATCTCAAGAAGAGTTGCCAGGGCAACGCGAAGAGCGAGAGCCTCTGACTCGGTAAAATTTCGGGGTGTATCGAGATTTTGCGGATCTCTGACGACGACGAAACCGTCATCGAAGGAGATGTCAATCAACTCTAATGGAGTGTAACCCGGTAAACCACACATAAAGAGCAGATTGAGATCTTTCAACATCTCTTCGGAGGAAACAGAGAATTCGGCTGCGAGTGCGTTGATAGACATTCCAGGGTTATGAAGTATGAAGGGAACGAGGTCGAGCAAACGCAGCGCTCTAAGCGTGGCATTTTCAGCCATGGTTCACCTGCGCTCTTCGCAGCCCCGTAATTACACGCTCTCGAAGATCTGAGGGAGAAAGAATGACCAATACATCCGAGAACCAGAGCGCTTCATGTGTTGCTGAATCCAAGGTGTCGGCCTGGTAATGAACAGAATCCCATTCCGTGCTCCACTTCTCATCTT
>JBJTHB010000029.1:0-10481 GCA_046094245.1 Actinomycetota bacterium | reverse complement strand
GAAAGTTAGATATCGAAATGGCGCTTCGCCAATGAGATATTGAGTAGGAGTCCCTGCTACACGCGTTGAGATCAATTCTTCAAACAACTCATATTGTTCAAGCGATATTTGGAATTGACGTGCGTGAAGTTCCATTCGCTCGACACCGAGAACATGAGCGAGGATCAACTCTGCATCAACGCGATCAATACCCTCGCTTTCACATCGTTGACGTGCGCCATGTAATACCTCTTTGAGGTTTGGTAATGATTGCGCCATAGTCATCTTTATTACGCTTCGGCGGCAGCGAGCTTCTCTGCTTTATCGGCCTCAAGTAAAGAATTAATGACATCATCAAGTTCTCCATTGAGGACCGCATCAAGATTATTCGCCTTGAAGTTGACTCTGTGATCGCTCAGGCGATTTTCTGGAAAGTTATAAGTACGAATTCGTTCGGAGCGATCGACGGTCCGGACTTGGCTCTTTCTCGTTGCAGCTGCCTCAGCATCGGCTGCTTCTTGTGCCGCAGCAAGAAGTCGCGCGCGCAAGATACGGAGTGCAGATTCCTTGTTTTGTAGTTGGCTCTTCTCGTTCTGACATGACACCACAATCCCCGTAGGAAGGTGAGTGATGCGGACTGCAGAGTCAGTTGTGTTAACGCTCTGGCCACCGGGTCCGGATGATCGGTACACATCAATTCGCAAGTCATTCATATTAACTTGCACATCGATTTCTTCCGCTTCAGGAAGAACAAGAACTCCGGCGGCAGAAGTATGAATACGGCCTTGTGATTCAGTCTCTGGGACGCGTTGGACGCGATGTACTCCACCTTCAAATTTCAACTTTGCGAAAGGAGCTCGACCTGCTTCTGGCGTTCCGCGCGATTTCACAGCGACCGAGATGTCTTTATATCCACCAAGATCACTTTCCGTGGCATCGATGATTTCAGTCTTCCAACCCTGTTTTTCTGCATAACGTAAATACATTCGTAGCAAGTCTCCAGCAAAGAGAGCGGATTCTTCGCCACCAGCGCCCGCTTTGATTTCCAAAATGACATCACGATCATCGTTGGGATCTCGCGGTAAGAGCAACTCTTCTAACGTTTCAGCTGCTACCTCGAGAGCTTTCTCAAGGGCCGGAATCTCGGCAGCGAAAGTTTCATCCATTTCCGCTAATTCTTTTGCAGCAACCAAATCATCTTCGCATTTCTTATATGCGCGATAGCCAGCGATAACCGGTCCGAGTTGGGCATAGCGCTTTCCGAGTTGGCGGGCTTTTCCTTGATCAGAGTGAATTGAAGGATCGGCCATCTGCGCTTCAAGTACTTCGTACTCATTCAAAATCTCAGGCATCGATGCAAAGCGATTTGTATTCTTATCAGCCATCACATTCACTCCTTTCGTGACTTAGGACAATCTGCTGCGCGAGAAAATACAAAAGACCGCGCCCCTGCTTCAGCAGAGAGCAACGGTCTTAAGTAAGAAAGCTACTTTTTGGTCTGTTGTTTCTTGAAACGCTCTTCAAACTTAGCGACGCGTCCACCAGTATCGAGGATGCGCTGTTTGCCGGTATAGAACGGGTGACAGACGGAGCAAACTTCTACGAAGAGTGATCCGGCTGGGATTGTGGTGCGAGTCTTGAAGCTCTCGCCGCAACCACAGGTGACTGTGGTCTCCTTGTATTCAGGATGAATATCTTTCTTCATTGCATACTCCTTGGTGTCGTGCTGGGTCCGATGAGTTCGGTGAACGCTTCCGGTGAACCAGCCCTAAAGAACAGGGCGAAAGATTACCTACCGACCCAGCTTCTAGGCTAATTGCCCGCTATTTATGCGGGGTTATTCGCCCTTCGGCGATTGGTCAGGACCGACGGTGGTCTTTTGAACCTGCATCAAGAACTCAACGTTGGACTTAGTGCCCTTCATCTTCTCGAGCAATAGTTCAAGTGCTTGCTGCGAATCCAATGCGTGAAGAACGCGGCGAAGTTTCCAGACGATATTGAGTTCTTCTGGCCCCATGAGAATTTCTTCTTTTCGAGTACCGGAAGCATCGACATCGACAGCTGGGAAGATTCGCTTATCCGCAAACTTGCGATCGAGCTTCAATTCCATATTTCCAGTTCCCTTGAACTCTTCGAAGATAACTTCATCCATCTTCGATCCAGTTTCAACGAGAGCAGTTGCAAGAATTGTGAGTGAGCCGCCATCTTCGATGTTGCGCGCAGCGCCGAAGAACTTCTTTGGTGGATACAACGCAGCAGAGTCAACGCCGCCAGAGAGAATGCGGCCTGATGCAGGAGCCGCAATGTTGTATGCGCGACCAAGACGAGTGATCGAGTCGAGTAGCACGACGACGTCATGTCCAAGTTCGACAAGACGCTTTGCACGTTCGATTGCGAGTTCGGCGACAGTAGTGTGATCGTCGGCTGGGCGATCAAAAGTTGAAGCGATAACTTCACCTTTGACGGAACGTTGCATATCGGTGACTTCTTCTGGACGCTCATCAACGAGAACGACCATCAAGTGACATTCAGGATTGTTTGTGGTGATTGCGTTTGCAATAGCCTGGAGCACCATCGTCTTACCAGCTTTTGGTGGCGAAACGATAAGTCCACGCTGGCCTTTACCAATCGGTGCGATCAAATCAATCACGCGAGTGGTTAGAACATTAGGTTGGGTCTCAAGTCTCAAACGTTCTTGGGGATACAGTGGAACTAGTTTGGAGAATTCCACGCGATCGCGCGATGTTTCCGGATCCATTCCATTGATGGTGTCGAGGCGTACGAGAGCATTGAATTTCTCACGGCGCTCACCTTCCCGAGGCTGGCGAACTTGGCCGGTAACAACATCACCTTTGCGGAGTCCATAACGACGAACTTGTTGCAGTGAGACGTAGACATCGTTTGGACCAGGCAGATATCCGCCGGTGCGAAGGAATGCATAGTTATCGAGGATGTCGAGCAATCCGCCAACAGGAAGTAGAACATCATCTTCCGCGAGGACGATTTCGCGCTCACGTCCACCGCGATCTCTGTCGCGTCCGCGATTGCGATCGCGATGACGATCTCGTCGCCATTCACGGTCATTGCGATCATTACGATCGTTGCGATCGAATCCGCGATCGTTGCGCGATTCGTTCTGATCGTTGGAGCTTGGTGCGCTCGATGAAGGTGAATCTGAATCATCGTCATCACTATCTGACGCTTCATCGTTATCGGAATCATCACTATTTGAATTCTGATTGTCATTGCCACGTTGGCGACGTTGATTACGAGCAGCGCGACGGGCTTCGCGTTCGGCTTTTGCGGCTTCGCGATTTGCGGCTTGGAGATCGGTGATTGCGGTAACGAGATCTGGCTTCTTCATGTCGCTGGCGCCTTCGATACCGAGGTTCGTTGCAATTTTTCTTAACTCAGGGAGGAGCAATGCAGATAGATCGCCAGAATCTCTCCGAGCACGTGTGGTTGTTTCTGCCATGTATGTTTCTTTTCTAGACCCACCAAGAGGTCTTGTGGTTTTTGATCGTATGGGATTTCTAGTTTTGTACTTTTGAGCGGTTTTACTTTAGAGACTGTGGGCTCAGATACCGCCCAACGAGTCTGAAATCTACCAGCCTCCTAAATGAAGGCACAAATCGGCAGTTTGGCCGAGAAAATCAAGCGTTAGAGACGGTAGCGCCGGTGGTTGCGACCTCGAGATCTATCGGAGTGAAGTGCTCCCCTGCGCTCCTGACGATGTCATCGTGTTCAGCGTTAGTACCCGAGTGAAGAACAAGGACCGAAGGTCCCGCACCAGAAATCATCGCCGCAACGCCAGCGCCTCGAAGTTTGCGAACTAAATCAACAGAACGTGGCATCGCTTCACGGCGATATTCCTGGTGGAGATGATCTTCGGTCGCAGCAAAAAGCAATTCAGGATGAACAGAGAGAGCATGAACCAGAAGTGCAGCTCTGCCAGCATTAATGGCTGCATCCTTGTGCGGAACTGATTCCGGCAACATGCGACGGGCTTTTCCAGTGGAAAGTTGGGTGTGCGGCAAGAAAACCAGTGCACGTACCGATGGATCAACGGAAAATCGCGATGCACATCCAGTCGCAACGCTAGCTCGATCTTCCATCCATGAGATTGTTGCGCCACCAAGTGCGGCAGCTGCGATGTTATCTGGATGACCTTCCATATCAGTTGCGAGTGCAATCAAGTCATCATCACTCATCAAGTTATTGCCAGAAAGTACAAGTCCACGTGCGAGTGACAATCCTCCAACGATTGCAGCAGCTGAGGATCCTAGTCCTCGTCCATGAGGAATCGAATTGAGCGCGCGTAGCGCAATTCCTCGTGGTTTCCCACCCATAAATTCAAAACCAGCCATCATTGCTTTGATGACTAGATGTTTTCCATCTTTCTTTATTTCATCTGCGCCCTCACCTGTTACATCGACATCAAAACCTTCGTCATCAAGGATTTGAGCAACATAAATATCACGCAATTCGAGTGCAAGAGCTAGCGCATCAAAGCCTGGTCCAAGGTTTGCAGCGCTCGCTGGTACTTGAACTTGCATCGGTGTTGCCTTGTAAGTGAGGCGATCTTTGAATCCACGTGACATTTCTATGCCAGACCAATCACTTCTGCTGCTCTACGAACATCTACGGGGATCACTGTCGGTTTATCTGCGCCATCGAGCACCCATTGGACATCTTTCAAACCATTTCCCGTGACGGTGATGACAATCTTCTTATCCTTCGGCAATTTTCCTTGCGCTTTGTACTTGATTAATCCTGCAATTCCTGCCGCACTGGAAGGCTCCACGAATACTCCTTCTTTCGCAGCAACAAGTCGATATGCGCTCAAGATCTCTTCATCTGTAACCGAATCAATCACACCGCCAGAGCTATCACGTGCGTCGACTGCTTGTGACCACGATGCAGGATTACCAATTCGAATCGCAGTTGCAATCGTCTCTGGATTCTTCACAATTTCTCCACGCACGATTGGTGCAGCGCCAGCCGCTTGGAAGCCCCACATTTGTGGAAGTGAATTCGATATTCCATCGTCTTTATATTCCTTATAGCCCTTCCAATATGCCGTGATATTTCCAGCGTTGCCTACTGGTAAAGCGTGAATGTCGGGGGCAAAACCGAGTGCATCAACAACTTCAAATGAGCCAGTCTTTTGACCTTCGATGCGGAATGGATTGACTGAATTCACAAGAGAGACTGGATATTTCTCTGAAAGTTCGCGCGCCAAGTTCAAGCAATCGTCAAAGTTTCCATCGACTTGAAGAAGTTTTGATCCATGAGCGATTGCCTGAGCTAATTTGCCCATCGCAATCTTGCCTTCGGGAACGAGAACAACGGGGGTCATTCCTGCTTTCGTGGCATAAGCCGCGGCGCTAGCGCTTGTATTTCCAGTAGATGCACAAATAACAGCGCGCGCACCATCTTCTGCAGCTTTCGAGATCGCCATTGTCATACCGCGATCTTTGAAAGAGCCGGTGGGGTTTGCGCCTTCGAATTTCAACCACACCTGGTTGTTCAACATCTCGGAGAGAACACAGGCATAAATCAACGGCGTTCCGCCCTCACATAATGTGACAACTGGAGTTTTCTTCGTGACCGGAAGACGATGACGGTATTCCTCAATCACGCCGCGCCATTGATGTGCGCCTTTTTTCTTAAATGGATTGCTTAATGGCGTCATCGAGAACTACTTTCGATGTGCAGCACGCTCTCTACATTCTTCACGACATCGCTCTTTGCCAAGGAATCAACAGTTTTCTTCAGCGATGCTTCTGGAGCCGAATGTGTTGCAACGATTAATTCAGCGCTGTCCCCTCGACCCGATTGACGAACTGTTTCGATAGAGACGCTGTTGGATGCAAAGAGTTGGGCAACCGTGGCCAAAACACCTGGTTTATCAGCGACATCAAGCCTGATGAGATATCGAGATCTAACGTTATCGATTGGTGCCATCGATATTTCAGCATAATCACTCTCGCCATGACCTTCGCCGCCGCTGGTCTTGTTGCGAGCGATTGCGATCAGATCACCGAGAACCGCACTTGCGGTTGGGGCGCCACCGGCTCCGCGACCGTAGAACATCAACTCCCCTGCAGATTCTGCTTCAACGAAGACGGCATTGAATGCATTACGGACTGATGCCAATGGATGTTGACGAGAAATCAGAGTTGGATGAACACGAACTGAGACTTGTTGGTCGGAGGTGAGTTCAGCAATTGCAAGTAATTTGATGACGTGATCCATCTCCCGCGCTACCGCAACATCGCGAGCAGAGATCTTAGAAATTCCCTCACATGAGACATCTTTTGTGGTTACTCGAGTGTGAAAAGCAAGACCGGCAAGAATTGCGGCTTTAGCAGCGGCATCATGACCCTCGATATCTGCAGTTGGATCCGCTTCTGCAAAACCTAAGGCTTGTGCCTCTTTAAGCACATCAGCAAATGCACTTCCCTCTTCATCCATCTTCGTGAGGATGTAATTTGTTGTGCCGTTAACGATTCCCATAACTCGATGAACATGATCGCCGACAATTGATTCCCGTAGCGGTCTCAAAATTGGGATTGCACCACCAACAGCGGCTTCGTAATACAAATCAACACCATGCTTATCGGCAGCTTCGAAAAGTTCAGCGCCATGAAGTCCAAGGAGCGCCTTATTTGCTGTGATAACCGATTTACCGTTCTTGATTGCAGTAAGAAGAAGTTCGCGCGCGGGTTCGATACCGCCCATCACTTCAATGATGATGTCAATCGAAGGATCGTTCACTACTGAGAGAGCGTCATCTGTGATGATTGAACTTGGGACATGTTCGCGTTTTGCTGAAACGTTCTTGACTGCAACTTTCGCAAGAGTCAATGTGGCTCCTGAACGAGCTGCAAAGTCACCTGAATCTTCATGCAATAAGCGCGCGACATTCGAGCCGACAACGCCACAACCGAGCATGCCCACGTTGAGATTCTTCGAATTAGTCATCATCAACCTCCAAGGCTAGAAGGTCAGCATAGGTTTCACGACGAATCATGATGCGCGCCTCATCATTCAGGACCGAAATCACGGGAGGACGGACCATATGGTTGTAATTGCTAGCCATGCTTCGACCATAGGCGCCGGTCGCAGGGACTGCGAGTAAATCTCCTGGCGCGATATCGCTGGGGAGTTGGACATCCTTGATGACAATATCCCCTGTTTCACAATGTTTTCCAACGATTCGTGATTTCCGCAATTCTGCGTTGCTGACTCGATTAGCAAGTGTGATGGAGTATTCAGCATCGTAAAGACCTGGGCGGATGTTGTCACTCATACCGCCATCTACCGAGATGTACCAACGAGTCGATCCATCTTCTAAACGAACTTCTTTTGTGGTTCCAACTTCGTAGATTGTGGTCATGGTTGGTCCGACAATTGCTCGACCAGGTTCAATCGAGATTGATGGGATATCGATAGAGTTTTTCGCACACGCTTCGCGCACTGCTTGAGAAAGTGATTGCATCGCAGAATCTGCAGAGAAAGGATTATCGGATTCGGTATAGGCGATGCCATAGCCACCACCAAGATCTAGTTCAGGCAGTTCCAATCCGAATTCAGATTTGTATCGAGCGAGTATCTCCACTAGACGATTCGAAGCTTCTTTGAATCCTTCAGCAACAAAGATTTGTGAACCGATATGTGCGTGGACGCCTTTAAGCTTCAAAGTTTCATGACGCATCGTCGCCAGGATCGCATCCCAGGCCGCACCAGATGCAATAGAAAAACCAAACTTCACATCTTCATGAGCAGTTGAGATTGCTTCATGGGTGTGAGCATCAACCCCAGGAGTCAAGCGGAGCATCACACTTTGAACAACACCTTTTGAATGTGCGATTCGAGCTACTCGATCAATCTCTTGGAGCGAATCAAGGACAATTGTTCCTACTCGATAATCAATCGCCTCAGAGATCTCATTCTCCGATTTGTTATTGCCATGCAATTCAATGCGCGCGGGAGGAAATTCAGCCGCAATAGCGACCGCCAATTCTCCGCCGGTGCAAACATCAAGCCCCAAGCCGGCTTCAGAAACCCATTTCGCAATATCCCGAGAAATAAAGGCTTTTGCTGCGTAATAGGCGCTGCCAGCCTTATCACCGAAGTGATGATGCAGCGCAGTGCGCCACTGTGTTGCTCGGGCTTTGAAATCTGATTCATCCAAGATAAACGCAGGTGTTCCGAATTTCTCAGCTAATTGAACGATGGAGCAACCTCCGATTGAGATCACGCCATCTTCTCTCCGCGCTGTACGTGACCAGATCTTAGGATTGAGTTCGCTTTTCATATCTACATCCGCTCCGGAGCGCTCACGCCAAGAAGAGTAAGTCCATTCTTGATTACTTGTCGGGTAGCGGCGCAGAGAGTCGCTCGAGTAGCGTGAATATCTGTTGCTTTCTCATCGCCCATAGGTAGAACTCTGCAATCGTTATAGAAGCCGTGATACAACGTTGCTAACTCTTCGATGTAGCGCGCAACGCGATGTGGTTGGCGAAGTTCTGCGGCTGATGCAATAACGCGAGGGAATTCGGCGAGACCACCCAACAGTTCGCGCTCACGTTCATGTGAAAGCAATTCTGGTTTGTAGACATTGATTCCATATTCAAGACCTAATTCATCAGCATTGCGCAATACTGCAGAGATGCGAGCATGCGCATATTGCACATAGAAAACTGGATTATCGTTTGTGCGTTTCTTGAGCAGATCAATATCGAGCACCATCGGGGTATCCACGGGATAACGAATCAATGTGTACCGGGCAGCGTCTACTCCGACTTTCTCGACCAACTCTTCCAAGGTGATGATCGTGCCCGCACGTTTTGAAAGTTTAAGCTCTTGTCCACCTTCCATAATTTTCACGAGTTGTCCGATCAGGACATGGATGTTGTATTCGGGATCATCTCCAGCGCATGCCGCAGTCGCTTTTAGACGACCTACATATCCGTGGTGATCGGCGCCCAGCATGTAGATGCAGATATCAAAGCCCCGTCTACGTTTATCCAGGTAATAAGCGGTGTCTGAGGAGAAATAGGTGAGCTCGCCCCCAGATTTCACAAGGACCCGATCTTTATCGTCGCCGAAATCGGTGGTCCGTAACCACGTTGCGCCTTCTGCTTCGAAAACATGACCTTGTGAGGTGAGAGTCTCAAGCGCTTTGCTCAATGCATCTCCAGCATGGAGAGAGCGTTCCGAGAACCAGACATCAAAGTGAGTACCAAAGGTCTCGAGGACATCCTTCTGTTGTTGAAGTTGTAGCGCATATCCAGCTTCGCGAAATGCCAGAATTCCTGCATCTTCATCTAACTCTGTATATTCTGGATGTTGAGCAAGTATTAATGCTGCAAGTTCGTTGATGTAAGCACCTTGATAACCCTCTTCTGGTCGGGCTTCTCCTCGAGCCGCAGCACGTAACGATGCCCCAAAGAGTTCCATCTGTGTTCCGCGATCATTGATGTAAAACTCGCGGGTTACTTGAGCACCACCGGCAGCGAGAACGCTCGCGAGTGCATCGCCTACCGCCGCCCAACGAGTGTGCCCCAAATGAAGTGGACCGGTTGGATTGGCGCTTATGAATTCAAGATTGATTTTCTTGTCTTGAAGGATTGTAACTTCACCAAATCTCGAACCTTCATTGAGAATGTTATGAACGATTGCACCTTGAGATGATTTTGCAAGAGTGACATTGATGAAACCTGGTCCAGCAATGTCGATTTTCTCAATAGTTGCGTTTCCGATGAGTCCTCGATGAACAAGCTCTGCAATCTCTCGTGGAGATTTGTTTGCCACTTTTGCTAACGCCAAGGCAATCGATGTTGCGTAGTCACCGTGATCACGGTTCTTTGGCCGTTCTAAAGTTATGTTCGCCAGAGCGGGAGCATCGAGTACCTCGGGAGAAAGGGCTCCATTACTCACTGAGGCACGGATGGTGGCCTGTATTGCCGCAGCAAGCGCCTCGTGGGGGGCAGCCCCATCACGGTGGGAGTCTGAGGTGGAATGCGGTGCGGACACCTAGGAACGGCTACCGACCCGAGCCTTCTTCTCGGGGTAAGGGTCAAGAGACCGCAATTTCACACACAAAATCGCAGAAATTATTTCTTCTGTTACCAATTTGTTATGACCAGTCAGCCCAAATTATGAGAAAAAGCCTTCCGAATAGTGGCTGTGAAAAGTAGGTTTCGTCTCGGTGAACCGCCCTCGCGGTTCATTTATGAACTACTTTCGAAAGGTATCTAATAAATATGTCAAAGCGCCGTCTCGCGATCTCTGCAATTGTTGCAGCGTTCGCTCTCATTCTCACCGGCTGCTCGTCATCAGATGAAGGTTCAGCTGATGGCTTTGTTGGCGTCATTCTTCCAGATGCTGCTTCGTCTGCTCGTTGGGAAACTGCTGACCGCGGATTCCTACAAGCTGCATTCGATGCTGCTGGTGTGAAGGCTGATATCCAGAACGCAAATGGTGATAAGGCT
>JBJTHB010000028.1:0-16459 GCA_046094245.1 Actinomycetota bacterium | reverse complement strand
GACATTGATGTGCTTGTGATCATGGCCGTAATCAGATTCCGCCGGTTCGTGAGAGCCGAAGAATCGTTCATAAACGTGAAGAAGTAGAAAGCCGGCTATTAATGCGACCGAAACAGCTGGCGCGCCGAGAAATTCGGAATTGGACATCGCAAAAACTTCAGGCAGAAGGTCGAAGGCGACCAGACCAAGAAGTAAACCTGCAGCGAGTCCGAGTACTAAGTGGAGGCGATCTTTGGCGCGAAGTGCGAGGAGGCCACCAGCAGCGGTAGCGATAGCGGTGGCAGCGGCGAGGAGGATGGCTAGGTTCATGTGGCAACAGTATCAAAAATGAAAATGATTTTCATTTCCATAGAAAGCAGGTTTCTGAGCGTGTCTCAGGGGTAAAATTCCGTCCTGCGCCCAGCGAAAGCTGCGACCGGTGCGCACCGCCGACAGCCAGCCGGATGGAGACCACCATGGCCACAGATCGTTTAGAAACTATTGTCAGCCTCGCAAAGCGACGCGGATTCGTTTATCCCTCATCAGAAATCTATGGCGGACTTCGCGCCTCGTGGGATTACGGCCCTCTGGGAGTAGAACTTAAAAATAATGTAAAGCGCCAATGGTGGAAATCCATGGTGATGGGGCGCGAAGATGTCGTGGGACTTGATTCGTGCGTAATTTTGGCGCGCGAGGTTTGGGAAGCTTCAGGTCACGTTGAAACATTTACCGATCCACTCACTGAGTGCACTGAATGCCATAAGCGATATCGCGCAGATCATCTTGAGGATGCATTTGAAGCGAAACATAATCGCAAGCCAGCATCACTTGATGAAGTGAATTGTCCACATTGCGGCAACAAAGGTAAATTCACAACTCCTCGACAATTCTCTGGATTACTCAAAACTTATTTAGGTGCTGTTGAAGACGAATCTGGTCTCGCGTACATGCGCCCAGAAACCGCCCAAGGAATCTTTATCAATTTCGATAATGTTGCAACAACGGCTCGCAAAAAACCACCATTTGGAATCGGACAGATTGGTAAGTCATTCCGAAATGAGATTACTCCAGGCAATTTCATCTTCCGTACACGTGAATTCGAGCAGATGGAAATGGAGTTCTTTGTCGTACCGGGAACTGATGAAGAGTGGCACCAAACCTGGATTGATACGCGACTAGCGTGGTACATCGATTTAGGAATCAACCCAGATCGCTTGCGGCTCTTTGAACATCCCAAGGAGAAGTTATCTCACTACTCTAAGCGCACAGTCGATATCGAGTATAAGTTTGAATTTACTGGTACCGAGTGGGGCGAACTTGAAGGTATTGCTAATCGCACCAATTTCGATCTCAAGGCCCATTCAGAAAAGTCAGGTAAAGACTTATCGTGGTTCGATCAAGAGAAGAATGAACGCTGGTTCCCCTATGTGATTGAGCCTGCAGCAGGGGTGGATCGCTGCGCTCTGACCTTCCTTATGGATGCCTATACCGAAGATGAGGCTCCGAATTCCAAGGGTGAAATGGAGAAGCGCACAGTCTTGCGACTCGACCATCGACTCGCTCCCGTGAAAGCTGCGGTGCTTCCACTATCTCGTAATGCCGATCTTTCACCAAAAGCTCGCGATCTTGCCGCGCAACTTCGCAAAACTTGGAGCGTTGATTTTGATGATGCAGGTGCAATTGGTCGCCGTTATCGTCGTCAAGACGAGATTGGTACACCGTATTGCATCACCATAGATTTTGAGACGCTCGAGGATAATGCGGTCACAATTCGCGAACGTGATTCTATGAAACAAGAGCGCATTGGAATCGATCAGGTTGAGTCATGGTTAGCCCCACGGCTACTGGGCTGCTAAATCGCAAACCGCTTCATCTTCCCATTCGTGGTGGCGGTTTAGATCTCACAGTTCCTGTTGTTCTCGCGCCCATGGCGGGCATCACTAACTCTGCATTCCGACTTCTTTGTCGTGAACAAGGTGCAGGATTATTTGTATCGGAGATGGTCACAGCCCGCGCGCTGACAGAACGCAACGAAGAGACATTGCGCATGATTGTTCCTGGTGAAGGAGAGACCCCACGATCAGTCCAGCTTTATGCAACAGATCCATTGGATTTAGAACGTGCAGTCGAAATGCTTGGAAGCGAAGACCTTGCAGATCACATCGATTTGAATTTCGGTTGTCCAGTTCCAAAGGTGACTCGGAAGGGTGGCGGTTCGGCGCTCCCATATAAACGTCGTCTCTTCGCCTCTCTTGTCTCAGCGGCTGTAAATACCGCAAAGAAATATGAAATTCCCGTAACTGTAAAAATGCGCGTTGGGATTGATAGCGAACACGAGACGTATCTCGATGCAGGAAAGATTGCTGCTGACATTGGCGTCGCGTGGGTGGCGCTGCATGCACGAACTGCCGCACAGTTCTATGAAGGTAAATCGGATTGGTCGAAAATCAAGAATTTGGTAGAGCACCTCGCTCCAACAGGCATCCCTGTGCTGGGAAATGGCGATATCTGGTCGGGAAATGATGGCTTAAAGATGATGCGCGATACGGGCTGTGCAGGCGTAGTCGTGGGCCGTGGATGCTTGGGACGTCCGTGGTTATTTGCTGATTTAGTTAGAGCATTTAATGGTGAAGGTGCACGACCTTTGCCTCGACTCTTTGAAGTACGAGAAGTGATGTGGCGTCATGCCCAATTACTTGTTGATTATTTCAAGGACGAACATCGAGCCTGTAGAGATCTACGTAAACATATGGCCTGGTATCTCAAAGGTTTTAGAGTTGAGGGCGGGTTGCGCTCGCAATTTGGAATGGTCTCATCTCTTGCAGAGTTGCGAACATTGCTTGACCAACTTGTCGATCAACCGTATCCCGAAGCGATCGGGGATTCCCCGCGTGGTCGTACCAGTCATGGAAGAGCAGTCACATTGCCTCAAGGATGGCTTGATGATCCTGAAGAACTTGTCTCTGTCGATGGTAGCGATTCTGGTTCTGGCGGCTGATGTTTCTCATTAAATTTATCTGGCGCTTCATTACATTTCTGATTCTTGTCGCATTGGTGATTCCGACGTGGGCTCTGGCACGTACTTGGTATGTCGCCAATAATGAGACAATCAGAAAAGCTGATGCAATTGTGGTGATGGGGGCTGCACAACTCGATGGTCGACCAGGTGAAGTTCTCACTGCTCGCTTGAAGGAAACGAAGAGAATTTATGAGAACAATTTTGCGCCTCGAATCTTCACTCTCGGTGCTGGCGCACCTGGCGACCGCTTCACCGAAGCTGGATCTGGACGAAATTGGCTAGCAGCGCAGGGAATTCCACGTAGGGATATCACCGCGGTCGCAGAAGGTCGAGACACTTTCACAAGCATTGAGGCATTTGCGAAAGTTGCAGTGAAGTCAGAAATAAGAGACATCATCATCGTGACAGATCCATATCACTGTCTACGATCCATCACGATGTCCGAAGATCAGGGCTTTTCTGCAACATGCTCGCCCACCAGGGTTGGTATCGCGAGCCTGGAAAAGGCTGGATTTCGCTACTTATTGCGGGAAGCGGGAGCCTATTTGGCTTATGTAACGCTCGGTCGGCGTGGCATTCATATCAGTGACCACGTAGCCTAAGGACATCATGGTTCTCAAAGCTGCCGACGAAAGTCGCGCATATTCTTTAAGTGATCGGGAACGTTTTCTTGATGAACCAGCAAAACGAAAAGGTCGAACTGAGTTTGCCCGAGATCGAGCGCGGATCATCCACTCTTTTGCGCTTCGTAGATTAGCCGCCAAAACGCAAGTCGCTGTTCCTTGGGCGAGTGACTTTCCACGCACTCGTCTTTCGCATTCGCTGGAATGTGCTCAAGTGGGACGTGAACTGGGTGCGGCGCTTGGTGCAGATCCTGATCTCATGGAGAGCGCATGTTTGGCTCATGATCTAGGTCATCCACCATTTGGTCACAATGGGGAAGAAGCGCTAGCAAAGATTGCAGAATCAGTGGGCGGATTCGAAGGTAATGCCCAAAGTTTTCGTTTGCTTACTCGCATAGAAGCAAAGACGGTCGACGACGATGGACTTTCTGTGGGCCTGAATCTGACCCGTGCAACTTTAGATGCCGCAACAAAATATCCATGGAGCGCTCTTGAGAATTCGCGCAAATTTGGCGTTTACGAAGATGACCAAGAGATCTTCAATTGGGTTCGTGAGGATGCGCCGATTGGCAAGACTTCTATGGAAGCGCAGATTATGGATTGGTCCGATGATGTCGCTTACTCTGTACATGATTTAGAAGATGCACTTGTCACAGGACAGATTGACATAGCCGCATTGCGCGATGATCTCTCACATTTGTACTTGGTAGCTACCCAGGATTATTTGCCTGATATGACAGAAGAAGAGGCTGAAACTTCACTCGATGCGCTAATGAACCTTTCATGCTGGCCGAAAGAATTTGATCGTAGTCATCGCCATTTGGCGCGCCTCAAAGATCTCACTAGTCAGCTGGTAGGGCGATTTGCGCTGGCTGCAGAAAGTGAGACTCGAGAGCACTTTGGTGACGGAGATTTAGTTCGATACTCCGCAAATCTCTTGGTTCCGCGTGCCCAACGAGCTGAGGTGGCGCTGCTGAAATCGATGGCCGGTCACTACATCATTCGGGCCGAGAAGTCCCAAGAACGATATGCCACTCAACAACAAGTAATTGTTGATCTTGTTGAAGCCGTAAGAGAGCAGGCTCCGTCGAGTCTTGAGAGTTTCTTCTTGCAAGAGTGGAATCGCGCAACAACAGAACGCGAGAAGATGCGAGTCGTGATCGACCAGATTGCCTCGTTGACCGATGTTGGCGCCTATGCACTACATGAACAATTTTCGATGAGCAAGAATTAGGGGCCTAGGATAACCGCCATGTCAGGACGAATTCGCGATGTTGATGTGACATATGTTCGCGATCATTCACCTATCGATGAAGTTGTGGGCGAGTATGTCCAACTCAAAGGTGCTGGAGGAGGCCAGAAAAAAGGTCTCTGTCCTTTTCATGATGAGAAAACTCCTTCATTCCACGTAACTCCAAGTCGGGGATATTTCCATTGTTTTGGATGTCAAACAGGTGGTGATGTAATTGCATTTGTCATGAAGATGGACCACCTGACATTTACAGAAACTATTGAAAGACTTGCTGAACGCATTGGCTATCAACTCACGTATGAACAAGGTAGTGGAGGAACCAAAGCTCCTGCAGGTCAGCGATCGCGACTGATTGCAGCACATGCTGCAGCAGTTACCTTCTACCGCGAACAACTCCAACTGCCAGAAGCTGGTCACGCGCGAGACCTTCTCATGAAGCGTGGATTTGATCGTGCTGCTTGCGATGATTTCGAAGTTGGATATTCACCGGATCAATGGGATGCGCTCACCAAGTTTCTATGCGGTCAAGGATTTGCGATTGAAGAATTGATGTTGGCTGGATTAGCGAAAGAAGGTCAGAAAGGTCCAATAGATCGATTCCGTAATCGATTGATGTGGCCAATTCGCGATATCTCCGGTGATGTTGTGGGATTTGGTGCCCGAAAGTTAGCGAGTGATGAAGAGGATCAGGGTCCTAAATATCTCAATACACCTGAGACCCCGATCTATAAGAAGAGCCAAGTGCTTTATGGGCTAGACCGTGCGAAGAAAGAGATCTCAAAGAAGCGCCAGGCAGTCATAGTTGAGGGATACACCGATGTCATGGCTGCGCATCTCGCAGGAATCACAACTGCAGTTGCAACATGCGGAACGGCTTTTGGTGATGAACACATTCGTATCTTGCGTCGTTTGTTGATGGATGATGATGCCTTTAGGGGAGAAGTCATCTTCACATTCGATGGTGATGCAGCGGGACAGAAAGCTGCCCTTCGTGCCTTCGGTGATGATCAGAAGTTCGTTACACAGACATTCGTAGCTGTTGAACCTAGCGGCATGGATCCCTGCGAATTACGACAGCATCATGGCGATGCTGCAGTTCGCGATTTGATTGCACGTCGTGTGCCACTTTTCGAATTCGCCATCAAGAGCGCAATCAAGCAATACGATCTTACAAATGCAGACGGGAGAGTCTCAGCCCTTAATGCCGCAGCCCCACTCATTGGCAAGATTCGAGATACCTCTTTACGTCCAGAATATGCTCGAAGTCTTGCGGGTTGGCTCGGAATGGAAGTTGAAGTTGTTTCTGCAGCGGTTAAGAAGAGCGCTACAAAAATAACCGCTACTACTTCGGAAAGCCCAGCTTCAAGCAATTGGCGTCCCGATCCATATGAACCGCGATTAGTGTTGGAACGCGAAGTGTTAAAGGTGCGTTTACAAATGCCCGCGCTGGTACGTCAATGGCGTGATATTGAGAAGAATGCTTTTTCTCATCCTGCCTATGTGAAACTTCGAGCGTTTATTGATAACCAACCAGATCTCGAAGCCGTCGCGATTGATGCAGCGGAATCAGAGGAATTGAAATCATTTATCACTGAGCTGACTGTCGAACCGATTCGAGCAGATGGCGAAATCTCTGATCGTTATGTCACGAGCATCACAGCGCGACTCAATGAGGTAGCGCTCAGTCGTTCGATTGCGGAAGTGAAATCCACCCTGCAGCGATTGAACCCCGTGGAGAATGAGAGCGAATACAACGCAATTTTCACCCAACTCGTCGAGATGGAGAGCAAGAGGCGAGCCTTACGTGAATTGGCTTTAGGGGAGGGCTTGACCTAGAGTTTCCCGCTAGCCGATCCCTGATAGCTCAATCGGCAGAGCAGCCGGCTGTTAACCGGCAGGTTCTTGGTTCGAGTCCAAGTCAGGGAGCTTTTCGCTTAGACTCCCGCCATGGCAATGGTTCGCATTCGTGTTGCACTCCCTGATCGCCCGGGCTCTCTTGGCGCGGTTGCTTCTGCGATTGGTTTTGCCGGAGGGGATATTCGCGGACTTGTTGTTCTCTCCTCTGAAGGTGGGCGCGGTATCGACGACATTACTGTCGCTTTCCCAGGTAATGATCCTCAAGATCTCATCAACGTACTCAGCGCCATCGGTGGCGTCGAAGTTATCTCTGTAACGCCCGTTAGCTAAAGGATTTTGGCTCCATCGCTCGGTAATGAGCTAAAGAAACGTGGCGATTCATAACCTCGTTCTGCAAAAGCTCGCTCAATAGCTTGTGAAATTCTTCCGGCATCTTCATCTTTGATTAGGGCAATCGCACTTCCGCCAAATCCCCCTCCAACCATACGCGCGCCCAGCGCTCCATTCTGCATTGCAATTTCTACAGAAAGATCCAACTCTGGACAAGAAACTTCGTAGTCATCGCGAAGTGAATTGTGGGATTGCGTTAACAGGTTTCCAAATCCAACAAAATCGCGATCTTCCAATAGTTGGACTGCTGTCAACACTCGTGCGATTTCGGTAACTGCATGTCTAGCCCGTCTATATTCAACGTGTGTAATTAATTCTTGACTGGACTCTAATTTTGCGAGATCGAGATTTCGCATCGAGCGGACGCCTAACTTCTTAGCTACTGATTCGCATGAAGTGCGACGTTCTGCGTAGCCACCGTCGATGAGAGCGTGATGCGCCCGGGTATCGATGATAAGAAGTCGCAAACCCGCACCAGCAAAGTCGACCGGTATATGTCGTGTTCCAAGGTCTCGACAATCAAGCAAAAGATCATGACCAATTCTTGCCATCAGTGAGACTGATTGATCCATGATGCCACAGGGAACTCCTACATATTCATTCTCCGCACGCTGAGTGAGCAATGCCAGATCTTTAGAATTCTTATTGAGTGCGAAGAGATCATTAAGTGCGAGCGCTGTGCTGCATTCCAGCGCAGCAGATGATGAAAGTCCTGCACCAAGTGGTACTTGTCCATCAACATAAATCTCAAGACCACTTGTGATCTCGAGCGACCAGATGACACCGAGCACATAGCGAGACCATCCTTCCCCAGACTTTTGCGCAATATCTGCCTGAGAGATAGCGACTCGAGAACTTGGTTGTTGAGCCGAAACTACGTGGACTTCTGAATCGTCACGACGTCGAATCGCTACGGTTGTGACGGCGTCAATAGCAAAAGGAAGGACAAAGCCCTCGCTGTAATCGATATGTTCTCCGATGAGATTAACACGCCCAGGAGCTTGAGCGATGACCTCGGGATCCGCACCAAATTGAGTTCGAAATGCTTGGACAATATTCACGATGAGGTTAGAGCTTTACATCCCGAAGTTGTTGCGCAGATTGTTCGGGCTTGAGATCCATCATAAAGGCGCCAAAGGCTGATTCTGATCCGGCAAGATATTTGAGTTTTCCTGGGGCTCTGCGAACGCTCTGAATTTGCCAATGCAGGCGCATAACGTCGCGTCCTTCGCGCACGGGTGCTTGATGCCATGATGCGATGTACGGCATTGTGACACCGAAAACACCATCAAGTCGTTGCAAGACTTCTTTAGCGATCGGCGCAAAAGATTCTGACGCACTTTCATCAAGGGCTATGAAATCAGCAACGCTTCGACGTGGAGCAAGATGAATCTCAAATGGATATCTGGAAGCGTATGGAACATAAGCAACCCATTCGGAATTCTGGGCGACGATACGAACGCTTTCCGCGATTTCACGCGCAACGATGTCATCGAGTAGAACTCTTCCAGTCTGTGAAAAATGATTGCGAGCAACATCAAGCATTCGGGAAGTTTTGGGTGGAATATAGGAGTAGGCATAGATCTGGCCATGAGGATGATTGAGAGTTACCCCAACTTCTTCGCCACGATTTTCAAATGGCGCGATATGTTGAATGTAGGGAAGTTGTGAGAGCTCTTGCGTTCTGTCGCGCCATGCCTCTAGAACTGTTCGAATCTGGGCATGAGAGAGGTCCTTGAAAGATGAATCGTAATTCGAGGTAAAGCACACTACTTCACACTTTCCAGCTGCAGGAACAGGGGGAGTGGAGAAGTTTGGGTCGTGAGCTACTTCGATATTACTTGCGGGTGGTCGTAACGACGGTGATCGATTGTCGAAGACCACGACTTCATAATCGCTTTCGGGAATTTCAGTCAGAAATCCTGGTCGACTTGGTGCAAGTGGATTGAGTTCTTTTGGTGGTAAGAAGATTCGCCCTTGTCTGTGAGCGGCAATCACAACCCATTCATTGTTCAGCGGATCAAGTCGCATCTCACCAATTGCGGGCTGCTCTTCTATGGGCCTTTGGTCTTCAGCAACTCGACTCTGGCCTTGAGTGTCGTAATAACGAATCGTCCTACCATCCATCAACGTGCGATCAGTGCGCGTAACGCCGGCAAGGAGTTTCTTCGGGGCCATAACGCCTATTACTCTACCCGTATGTCTTCGCTTCCTTCCTCAAGCGCTACTGCCCGCCTTACTAATGGCGGCGTGGATGTATTTCTTGAGGTCATCGATGGCGCGCTCGTTATCCGATATTGGGGTCGCGAAATTTCGGGAGATTTCACATCTATCCCATTTGAACGATCGGTAGCCAATAGCGATTATGACCAAGTACAGCACTCAGGACTCATGCGCGAACATTCGCGTGGTTGGCTGGGATACCCAACAATCTCTGGGCACCGCAGTGGAACTAGTTGGTCAACACATTTCAATGTTGCAAGTTTGTCGAGTACCAAAGTTTCATTCTCAGCGATTCTTGAAGATAAATCCGCCGCGCTTTCACTTCGACTCGATGGAAATCTAGATTCACATGGCGTTCTCAAAGCATCATATGAATTGACGAATCATGGCGACTCATACACCTTGAATGAACTTTTCTATTGGCTCCCATTGAGCGATCACGCAACGCAAACTTTAGATTTTGCCGGGCGATGGTCAAATGAACGTAATCCACAGCGTAAAGAAATTGCGATTGGGCGATGGGTGCGCGATTCACATGAAGGGCGAAGTGGCCACAATTACACAATAGGTCAGATTGCCCTTAATGAGTACACAAATTTCAATTCCGGAGAAGCGTGGGCTGTTTCTCTGGGATGGAGTGGAGACTCACAGTATTGTGTTGAGAAGAATTATGAAGGAATGCAAAGCATCGGTGCAGCAGAAGTTTTGCTTCCAGGCGAGGTCATTCTCGAGAAAGGCGAAACCTATAAAGCGCCAACGTTCTTTGCTTGGTATTCAGATCGAGGACTGGATGGACTTGCTCAGAACTTACATTCACACCTACGAGCCCGCGCACTACACCCTAAGAAAGCGCGACCACTTACTTTAAACATGTGGGAGGCTATTTACTTTGACCATAACGAAGCGAAAATCAGAGAGCTCGTTGATATTGCCGCGGAAATCGGTGTCGAACGAGTAATTCTGGATGACGGCTGGTTCGGTTCACGTCGCAATGATCGAAGTGGGCTTGGGGATTGGACCATCAGTAAAGAGATGTGGCCACAAGGATTAACAGGGATTGTCGATTACGTCGTTTCAAAGAAGATGGAATTTGGACTCTGGTTTGAAGGCGAGATGGTTAATCCCGATTCTGACTTGTATCGCGCGCACCCAGATTGGATCCTTAACGTTGATGGCCGAGTTCCGCCAACATGGAGACATGAGCTGGTACTCAATCTTGATCATCCTGATGCGTTCAACCATGTGCTCTCTCAAACCAGCGAAATACTCTCTCAACACAAGATCTCGTACATTAAGTGGGACCACAACCGCACATTGATTGATGCTGGCTCCAATAACCGTCCCGCAATCCGTAAGCAAACATTGGCACTGTATCGACTCTTTGCCGAACTCAAGAAACGTCATCCTGGATTAGAAATTGAGTCATGCGCATCCGGCGGTGGCAGGATCGATCTTGGAATTATTGACTTCGTTGATCGCTTCTGGACGAGTGACAACAACGATGCACTTGAGCGTCAAACGATGCAGCGATGGACGATGCAGTTCATCCCGCCAGAGTTACTCGGAACCCATATCGGTTCAAACCCCGGACATCAGACCGGTCGCCATCTCTCCCTTGCTTTCCGCGCCGCAACAGCGCTCTTTGGTCATGCCGGACTTGAACGAGATCTCACCTCGCTGAATAAAGAAGAAATCGCACTTCTGAAGAATTGGATAGATGTATATAAATCTGAGCGAACTTTGTTACACACCGGCGATGTTGTACGTATGGATTATCCCGAAGCTTCACATTATCTCCACGGAGTAATTAGCCAAGATCAGAGTGAAGCGCTCTTGAGCTATGTACAGCTCCGTCCAATCGTCGCATCGCATCCACCAAAGATTGCAATTCGTGGACTCAAGGCTAATTCTCGTTACGTCATCAGAGTTCTTTCTGCAGCGGGCGGAGCTGAGTACATGGCAATTACTCCTCCACCATGGATTGAATCGGGCGCAACCATGAACGGTTCAGAATTGGAAAACGTTGGACTACCTGCCCCTATTTTGCGTCCTGAGAATGCGTTACTTCTCAAGATTCGTGAGCTTTAATCCAGCCAATTAAGGGTTCGCTCGATCGCTTTCTTCCATTTCACATAACCAACTATTGCGAGTGCACTTGATTTATCTGCTTTCCATCGCCGGCCCTCTTGCCATTTCTTCCGCAGCTCTTCAATATCTTTAAAGAAACCCACGGCTAGTCCAGCAGCATAGGCAGCTCCTAAGGCTGTGGTTTCGATGATTTGTGGCCGCACAACATCAACTCCCATGATGTCTGCTTGCATTTGCATACACAAAGCATTCGCAGTGATTCCGCCATCGACTCTCATCTCTGGAAGTTTTACCCCGCTATCAGCGGACATCGCATCCAAAACATCGCGAGTTTGATAACAAATTGCTTCAAGCGCTGCACGAGCAAGGTGAGCTTTAGTCGCTGCTCGAGTTAACCCGACCACGACACCTCGCGCATCACTGCGCCAATAAGGAGCGAAGAGTCCTGAGAATGCCGGAACAAAATACACACCGCCGTTATCGGTAACCGAACTAGCAAGGCCCTCGATATCAGGAGCGCTCGAAATAATCTGTAATTGATCGCGCAGCCATTGGATAGCCGAGCCAGTTACTGCAACAGAGCCCTCCAAAGCGTATCGGGCTGGTTCATTGCCGAATTTGAAACAAACAGTCGTGAGCAAACCATTCTTCGATCGCACAATTTCAGTACCAGTGTTGAGAAGAGCGAAATTTCCAGTGCCGTACGTTGTTTTGGATTCGCCGCGTTCAAAACATGCTTGTCCCACCATTGCTGCCTGTTGATCACCAACAATTCCAGAGATCGGAATCGCGGTTCCCAATGGTCCAGCTGGATCTGTTTGAGCATAAATCTCTGACGAAGATTTGATGGCCGGCAAGATTGATCGGGGAACATCGAAGTAACCAAGCAATTCATCATCCCAATCGAGCGTCTCCAAGTTCATCAATAATGTTCGGCTAGCATTGGTGACATCGGTGTAATGAACTCCACCACGCACTCCACCAGACAGATTCCATAACAACCATGAGTCGATGGTGCCTACAAGTGCACGTCCCTCGGCAATAGCTTGTGAAACAGCGGGAACGTTCTTGATCAACCAACGAATTTTGCTACCAGCAAAATATGGTGCAATCGCCAGACCAGTTTTGTGGGTAATGGTTCGCTGGACTTCCGGGGAGAGTGCGTTGAGGAAATCAGCTGTTCTTGTGTCTTGCCACACGATTGCATTAGATAAAGGCGCTCCAGTGGACTTGTCCCATATGACCGTGGTCTCACGTTGGTTGGTGATCCCTACTGCTGCGAGGTCAGAGCCGCTGATTCGCGCAGCCTTCAAAGCGCCAGCAATCACATCTTGTGTTCGTTTCCAGATTTCGGCAGCGTCATGTTCCACCCATCCTGCTTGCGGCAGGATTTGCGAATGCTCTAACTGGTGTTGACCAATGATCTTTCCTGCGTCATCAAAGACAATGAATCGAGTGCTTGAGGTTCCTTGATCGAGGGAGCCGATAAATGACATAGCCCGTATCCTAAGCCTGTGATGCAGATGAATTCGAGCCTTAATCCGATGCAAAGATCGGCTGCGATTGCATCTCTTGCAAGCGAAGAATTTGACGTCCTTGTTATCGGTGGGGGAATCAATGGCGTCGGGATCGCTCTCGATGCAGCATCGCGGGGTCTTACGGTTGCACTTGTCGAAAGTTCAGACTTTGCTTCCGGCACCTCATCGAAGTCTTCAAAGTTGATTCATGGCGGTCTGCGATACCTAGAGCAATATGACTTTAGATTAGTCAGAGAAGCTTTGCACGAACGAGAATTGATGGTGAGCACGCTTTCCCCACATCTCGTGAAACCTGTTTCATTCCTCTATCCGCTCCAAGAGAAGCTCAAGGAACGCACATACGTGGGTGCGGGTATGGCGCTTTACGATGCTCTCCGCGGTTTCAAACGAGCACTGCCCTGGCACAAGCACCTGACGCAAAAGCGAATAAGCGAGATAGCACCTTCACTTCGACTCGATGTTGTCACTGGCGGCTACCAATATTTTGATGCACAAGTCGATGATGCTCGTCATACCATGTCCATCGCTCGCACAGCAGCAAAGTATGGAGCGGTGATCACTACGCGCACAACGTGCAATGAATTGATCTTGAGTGGAAAGAAAGTTGTTGGCGCTCACATCACTGATAACGAAACTGGTGATTCGATTAAAGTGCGTGCGAAATCCACCATCATGGCTGCTGGTGTTTGGACTGATCCTTTGTATGAAAAGTTTGGCGTGAAGCCAGGTTATGCCGTTCGCATGTCTAAAGGCGCACATATCGTGGTGCCTGGAAACGCAATCAAGTCTGAAACCGGCGTCATCATCAAGACTGATGTCTCAGTCCTCTTCATCATTCCGTGGGGCGATAAGTGGATTGTCGGTACGACTGATACCGATTATGACGAAAGCCGCGAAGAACCGCTTGCAACAAGCGAGGATGTCTCGTACATCATCAATCAAGCTAACCGTGTCCTTGAGCCCAAATTACGTCGCGATCAAGTTATTGGAGTATTCGCTGGACTTCGTCCATTAGTTTCAACCGATCCAGATTCGCCCACAACCAAGCTATCCCGCGAACATGTAGTGGATAGCCCAACACCAGGCTTTGTATCAATAGCGGGCGGCAAATACACAACATATCGAGTGATGGCGGAAGATGCAGTGAATGAAGCTATCAATCATCTGCGAAAGATTGTTCCTGATTCGGTAACTGAAACCTTGGCTATCGTCGGTGCCGAAGGATATTCAGTTTTGATGAATCAAATTCCAAGACTTGCCTCGCAATATTCTTTGAGTGAAGAAACCCTCGAACATCTTCTTAACCGTTATGGTTCTTTGCTAGATGAAGTCCTAGAACCGATTGTCAAAAATCCGACATTGAGCGAGAGATTGATTGAGAACTTGCCATATCTCAAGGCAGAGATACTTTATGCAGTCACTCATGAAGGAGCGCGCAGCGTGGACGATGTCTTATCTCGACGTACGCGAATTGCATTTGAAGCTTCAGATCAAGGTCTTTCGGTATTGGAGGATGTCGCGACTCTTATTGCTTCGCCATTAGGTTGGAACGCCGCGGATGAGAAATCATCTATAAAGGAGTACAGGGAATTGGTAGAACGTCAGAACGAAATGTTAAATATCGCAAAGAAGACGAAGACTAAAGTAAGTTAATTTCTTATCTGGTTCTTGCATGAATCAACAGGAACCGGAACTTTAGTGGGCTTTGGGGTGGGAGTAGGAACCACATCTGGTCCTTGTTCTAAAATGAAGGATACATTCTGCCGATTTTCAGAGTGCGTCTTAGTTTGGTCTACAAATGCGACATAGCCATCAGTTAGTCCAGCTGGTAATTTCCTTAGCGTTAGCGTCCATACACCTGCTGCATCTCGAACTGGTGTCTGTTCAATCTTCTTGGGCGCCTCTCCATTGGGGCCAGGATTCAAGCGGAATGCAACGGTGCCAGTAATTACAGGCGTTCCAGAAGGACGTTTCACCTCAACTTTTATCCGAACAGGCTTATCGGTGCTCGAAGCTGAAACGCTGGTGATGAACATGGTCGATGGCTCATTCACGGGAAGTAAATCTGCAGTTTGAGGAGTCCAAATTCCGCGGGTTAATTGGAGGAAGGATGATGTGTCACCACGAAAGACATTGAGATCAACCCTGCTCGAGGCAACGCCATACTTATCTCCATACCCACACGATGAGTACTGCCAGATCTGCCAGAGCGATGAACAATCAGAGGTAGACCACGAATGCACAAAACAACCAAATATCTTTCGGCCCGGCTCAGCGGTGGGATCTGCAGGATTTATTCCATATTGCGCTTTCCACAGCGGGTATTCCCGCAGTTTCGCGCTTCGGACCATCGCTTGTTCCATGAATGTTGGGTACGAATAGAAGATTGGCTTTCGCCCCGTCTTTTCATACATCATCTCTAGCCACGTTTCAGCCCATAACGTGACAAGTGATCGCTGGGCGTACTTCGTGCATTTTCCACCCATCGCTGCGATGCAATTATTCTCAAGATCGAGGGCATACGGCAGATCTTTCTCGGTGTAACCGCCAAGACTTGAAAGACGCCAGATCGCTTTTTGCGCTTGCGCTTGCGCATCTCGAATGACTGCATTGGGATCAGTGGTATTAGGAAGCATTGTGTAGTGGTAGTAGCCCGTGTAGATACCTGCAGCTTGTGCTGCGTTGCGATCCATCAAAAGATATTTCAGCGCAAGTGCATCTGCATCGTCACGAGTATCTGATGCTTTGATCATTACAAATCGAATTCCCGCGTTGTACATCTTTACGAAATCAATTGGTTTATCGCCAGGATGTTGCCAACGACTTACATCGGTGCCGTGAATACGGCCTCCTGGCCCAGTTAATGCAATGAGTTGTTCTGGCTCAGTCAATTCTGGTGGTTGCTTGATATTGAGGTTACGAGATTTTGTGGTTATTACCTTGTTGCCAATAGAAACTTGGGCTCGATAGCTCGCCTTGCTCTCAAGAGCAGTCGCTCTGACGGAAACTTTCCACGCGCCACTCGAGGTTGAGCGCGCGCGCAATTTCGTATCTACCCACTGGTCATTCAGTCGGACATCGATCTTCACAACGGCATTCTTGACTTTAGGCTTGATTACTCCATGAAAAGTAACCCGATATTCTGGAAATGATGGAGTTTGAACGAGATAAAAAGTAGAAGAGGTACTCGCCGCACTTGCAGGAGAGAGAAGACTCGCAGCCAACATGGCAACGATGGCCACAATGAGTGTGCGAGCGCGAATCACTCGGTAATTATGACGACCGAAATGCCAAAAACGCTCTTTATCGCCGCCTCTAATGCGGCGCGGTGTGAGTCTTTCCTTACATATGAATAGTCATGTGCACCACTGAGTTTCTCAGCATCTACAAAACTCAATCTAAGGTGGTTGTTATCAAGACTTACCAATCTGGCATCAAAGAAAGCCAACCACGCTACGCGATTTTCTTGTTCGAGTAGGTCGAGGACCTC
>JBJTHB010000027.1:0-9222 GCA_046094245.1 Actinomycetota bacterium | reverse complement strand
AGCACAACAGCTGTAATGCTCGAGCTCAATTGCGAAACCGACTTCGTAGCAAAGGGCGATCGCTTCCAAGCAGTCGCAGACGAATTACTTGTTCATCTCTTCGCCACAAAGCAGAGCGATCTTGCTGCATTTGTTGCCTCAAAACTTCCTTCAGGCAAGGGAGTTCAAGAAGCGATTGATGAAGCGAATGCAACCTTGGGTGAAAAAGTAGAGCTACGTCGAATTGCTGTTATTGATGGCACTGCTACCGCGTTGTACTTACACCGCACGAGCCCAGATCTTCCGCCACAAGTCGGAGTTCTTGTTGCACTCGCAAAAGCAGATGACGTGGTCGGCAAGGATGTTGCCCAGCACATTGCAGCTTTCGCACCCCAATTCCTTAATCGCGAATCAGTCCCAGCGGATGTCATCGAAAATGAACGTCGTGTTGCAGAAGAGACTGCTCGAAATGAGGGCAAGCCTGATGCTGCGATTGCAAAGATTGTCGAAGGCCGAGTAACAGGATTCATCAAGGAAGTTTCACTCCTTGAACAGGCGTTCGCCAAGGACCAGAAGAAATCTGTCCAACAAATCCTTGTAGATGCCGGAAACTCCGTGTCTGCCTTCTACCGATTCCGAGTAGGTCAGTAACCTATATCGGTAGATTTGCTTTAAGAAAGGAGCACTCGCATGGCTAACTCTCGTAAGAGCTATAAGCGAGTGCTCCTTAAACTTTCTGGTGAAGTTTTTGGTGGCGAAAAAGGCGTTGGCGTTGACCCAGATGTCGTCCACGATGTGGCGCTACAAATTGCCGAAGTTGTTCGTGGTGGCGTTGAAGTAGCAATCGTTGTTGGCGGAGGAAATTATTTCCGTGGCGCCGAACTCCAGGAGCGCGGCATGGATCGCGCTCGAGCCGACTATATGGGCATGCTCGGCACAGTCATGAACTGCCTTGCTCTTCAAGATTTCTTGGAGAAAGAAGGAATCGATACTCGCGTCCAAACAGCGATTGCAATGGGCCAAGTTGCTGAGCCTTACATTCCACGTCGCTCCATTCGCCATCTTGAAAAGGGTCGCGTTGTGATCTTTGGTGCTGGTGCAGGAATGCCATTCTTTACGACCGACACGGTTGCGGCTCAAAGGGCTCTCGAAATCGGAGTCGATGCACTTCTGCTTGCAAAGAGTGGAGTGGATGGCGTTTATTCCGCTGACCCTCGTAAAGATAAGAGCGCAACTAAATTCGAATTCATCTCCTATGACGAAGTACTTTCAAAATCTTTAGCTGTCGCTGATGCTGCTGCTTTCAGTCTCTGCCGCGAGAACAAATTGCCAATCGTTGTATTCAATCTATTAGAGAAGGGCAACATCGCACGTGCCGTGCGTGGCGAATCCATCGGAACGTTAGTCAATTAAGGAAACCAGGGGAGCGTTATGACAATCCAAGCCGTACTCGCAGACACCAATGCAAAGATGAATAAAGCGGTGGATGTCGCAAAGGAAGATTTCGCAGCCATTCGAACTGGTCGTGCACACCCATCTATGTTCGCCAAGATTATGGTCGAGTATTACGGTACTCAGACTCCACTTTCACAACTTGCAACTGTTCAGGTACCTGAGGCGCGCACGGCGCTCGTAACTCCCTTCGATAAAGGCGCAATCCCTTCAATAGAAAAAGCCATCAGAGAATCGGATTTAGGCGTAAATCCTGGCGGAGACGGAAATGTCATTCGAGTGAATTTCCCACAACTTACTGAAGAACGTCGTAAAGAGTTCATCAAGGTAGCAAAAGCAAAAGCGGAAGATTCAAAGATTTCTATCCGCTCAATTCGTCGTGCTGCGAAGGAAGCGATGGAGAAGTTAGAAAAAGATGGCCAGATTGGTAAAGATGATCTAACTCGAGGTGAGAAAGAGTTGGAGAAAGTTACTTCTGATCACACAGTCAAGATTGATGAAATGCTCAAGCACAAAGAGGCCGAGCTTCTCGAAGTCTAACTTTGAGTTGAAGATATGAGTGATCTGCACGCCATCAATGAGGCGATCAATAAGCGCGCTGGTAGAAAGCTCATCCCTTCGATCATTGTCGGCCTTTTTCTCCTTGCCGTCATCTTCTCAACGATGGCTTTCATTCCTCCTTTATTTGCCCTCTTCGTGGGCACCGCTGTTCTGATTGCTCTTCATGAGCTAACTGCTGCGCTCAAACTTCATTCAATTGCTCTCAATTATCTGCATCTAGCTCTCTCAACCGGACTAATTCTTGGTGCGGCATGGATTGGCGGCTTACCAGGGCTCTCAGTCTCTGTTGTCATCGCTCTCATTGCCAATCTTTTTCTTGCGCTCATGCAAGGAACAGAAGGTTTCATCAAGAATGCAACCGCTCGCGCCTTCACTCTTTTGTATCCTGGCTTTGTTGCTGGTTTCATTTTTCTTCTGGCGCGCTCTGGAGATGGCTTTGCATACATCGCAACTCTGGTGATTCTTGTTGGTTGTAACGATACATTCGCCTACATATTCGGAGTTCTGCTTGGTAAACACCCATTAGCGCCAAAAATCTCACCGAAGAAGACTTGGGAAGGTTTCGTTGGCGGCTTGATTTTCACCGCTGCCGGTGGTGCTCTCTCTTTCTACTACTTGCTTGATTATCAGCCGGTAGTTGGAGCGCTAGCGGGTCTAGCTGCAGTACTTGCAGCAACAGTAGGTGACCTGGTTGAAAGTGCAATCAAACGCGATTTATCTATCAAAGATATGGGAACACTTCTTCCCGGACATGGCGGAATGCTGGATCGCCTTGATTCAGCTCTCATTACTGCTCCGGTCATGTGGTGCTTCATCGAACTTTTGAAGCGCCTGTCATGACGGAATTGAAGTTAGTCTTCGAAGAGCCCAAGCAACGTAAGAAAGCGCCCGAACATCTTGCTGACTTAACTAAAGAAGAACGTCGCGCCAAGGCTGAGTCATTAGGCCTACCTGCATTTCGAGCTAATCAGATCTCCACTCATTACTTTACTCATTACAACGATGATCCTGATTCGTGGACCGATATTCCTGCGGCCATGAGGCCATTAGTTGAAGAACACTTCTTGCCGAAATTGATCACCTTGGTGCGTTCCATCACGTGTGATAACGGGAAGACTCGAAAAGATTTGTGGCGACTACACGATGGCGTTCTCGTCGAATCAGTCTTGATGCGTTATTCAGATCGCACGACGGTATGCATTTCTTCCCAAGCTGGATGTGGAATGAACTGTCCATTCTGCGCTACCGGACAAGCAGGACTGACGCGCAATCTCACTGCTGGTGAAATCACCGCACAAATTGTTGCCTCAGCGCGCGCTTGCGCCACAGGTGAATTACCTGGTGGCCCTACTCGACTTTCTAATGTTGTTTTCATGGGCATGGGGGAGCCTCTTGCCAACTACAACGCTGTACTTCGCACGGTTCGAAACATCATCACACCCCAACCCGATGGTCTTGGAATCGGTGCGCGTTCTGTTACCGTTTCAACAGTTGGACTCGTAACTGGAATTGAAAAGCTCACTGAAGAAGATTTACAAGTAACTCTCGCAGTCTCACTCCACACTCCCGATGATGAACTTCGTGACACGTTGGTGCCCATCAATTCTCGTTGGAAAGTCAAAGAAGTTCTTGCTGCAGCGGATAAATATGCAGATAAGACGGGTCGTCGATATTCCATCGAATATGCCCTTATTCGAGACATCAATGATCAACAATGGCGCGCAGATCTTCTGGGTCGACTCTTGAAGAATCGACATGCACATGTGAATTTGATTCCACTTAATCCCACACCTGGGTCGAAGTGGACCGCCTCTCGAAAAGAAGATGAACGTACCTTTGTTCGAACCTTAGAAAATTATGGTGTCCCAGTAACGGTTCGTGATACCCGAGGCCGGGAGATTGATGGCGCCTGTGGCCAACTTGCTGCAGCGGAAGTAACGAATAAATAACTCCCTTCCAGTGCCTTGATAGGCCGTGGATGGCTAACTAAACTCAAGCCCTCACCTAGGGGGATGTAGTGAAGACGCTTCAAAATTTCATCAACGGCCAGAAAGTTTCATCATCGTCAGATAAGACTCAAGATCTCATCAATCCTGCAACGGGAGAAGTATTTGCAAAGGCTCCTGTCTCAAATGCAGTTGACGTAGATAAGGCAATGAAGGCAGCTGAAAAAGCATTTGAAGTCTGGAAAGAATCAACGCCAGGCGAGCGCCAGAAAGCAATAAATAAGATTGCAGATGCAATTGAAGCTCGTTCTGAAGAGTTGATTCAGATTGAAAGCGAGAACACCGGTAAGCCGATCGCGGTTACACGCGCTGAAGAAATCGGCCCGATGTTAGATCAGATTCGTTTCTTTGCTGGCGCAGCGCGTCACCTCGAAGGACGTTCCGCCGCAGAATATTTCAAGGGACATACCTCTTTTATTCGTCGCGAACCCATTGGAGTTTGCGCACAAGTCACACCATGGAACTACCCCATGATGATGGCCGTTTGGAAATGGGCGCCTGCGATTGCGGCGGGAAACACTGTGGTGCTAAAGCCAAGTGATACGACACCAGTCTCCACTGTATGGATGGCCGAACTGATGCAAGAGTTTTTGCCTGAAGGCGTCATCAATGTAGTAGTCGGAGATCGCGACACAGGCAAAGCGCTTGTTGAACATGACATTCCACAATTCATTTCTATTACTGGATCGGTTCGCGCTGGCATGGAAGTTGCAAGTAGCGCAGCAAAGGATTTGAAGAAAGTTCATCTCGAACTAGGCGGCAAAGCCCCCGTTGTTATCTTTGATGATGCAAATCTAGAAGCTGCCTGTGAGTGGATTGCTGTCGCCGGTTATTTCAATGCAGGTCAGGATTGCACGGCAGCAACTCGTGTGCTTGTCGAGGCAAGCGCATATGACGATGTCGTGGCCCTCCTTAGCGAACAAGCGAAGAACGTCATTAAAGTGGGAATGCCTGACGAGGATGTACTTGTAGGGCCAGTAAATAACGCCAACCAACTAGCCCGCGTTAAGGGTTTCCTTGATCGTGTGCCAGCTCATGCTCGTGTTACTGCTGGTGGAACTGCGATTAATCGTCCAGGTTATTTCTGGAACCCAACTGTCGTCGCAGATCTCAAACAAGATGATGAAATGATCCAGAACGAAATCTTTGCTCCTGTGATCACCGTTCAGAAGTTCACTGATGAGGCCGAAGCTGTTCGTCATGCAAACGGCGTTAAGTACGGACTAGCCTCGAGCGTCTGGACTAAGGACCATGGCCGCGCGATGCGGATGGCGAAAGCTTTTGATTTCGGCTGTGTATGGATCAACACCCACATTCCTATGGTTGCTGAGATGCCTCATGGCGGCTTTAAGCACTCAGGTCATGGAAAAGACCTCTCAGGTTATGGATTTGAAGAATACACGCGCATCAAACACGTGATGACCAATCTCAACGCCTGATAGATTTCCTCAGAATTTTCGCCCTACCAACGAGAGAAAGTGAACAGATGAAGAAAGAGACCCACTCCTTATCTCCAGAAGCGCGCGCAATTATCCGCGCTCAAATGACACGTCGCTCCCTCCTTGTTGGCGCAGGTGCCATCGCAGGTGCCACGACGCTCGCTGCATGCGGAACTGGATCTTCGGATACTGCAACAGAAGGCGTTGTGGATGTAAGCGATACCGAAAAAATTGTTCGTTGGGCAAACTGGCCTCTCTATCTTGATTACAACGAGGACACTAAGGAATACCCAACTCTCAAGGCTTTTGAGAGCGCTACCGGTATCACTGCGACTTACACCGAAGATATCGATGACAACAACACTTTCTATGGAAAAGTTCAGGGCCAACTTGGAATCGGTTCAGATATTGGATATGACGTTGTTACCCCAACAGACTGGATGGCCGCGCGTTGGATTGAACTTGGCTATGCACAGAAACTAGATGCAGCCAATATCCCGAACAAATCAAATATTCGCGCACTTCTCAATGATGTTTCCTTCGACCCGGGCCGCAACTACTCGTTGACTTGGCAATCTGGTTTCGGTGGATTCGGATGGAATACACAGAAGATTCCTAAAGGAGTTCGCACAATAGAAGACCTCTTTGCTCCTGCAAACAAGGGTCGAATCATGGTGCTTTCTGAACTTCGCGACACTGTTGGAATCATCATGCAATATCAAGGTGTAGATCCATCGGGAGATTTCACTGAGGATCAGTACATGAACGCGATCGATTTCCTCAAAGGCAAGATTGCTGACGGCTTCATCCGCCAAGTAAAGGGTAATTCATACTCCGAAAGCTTGGTTAACGGTGATGCCGTAGCAGTTATTGGTTGGTCTGGCGATCTCTTCATCCTCAGGTCAGAAAATGATGGCAAGTTCGACTTCGCGATCCCAGAATCCGGCGGAATGCTCTGGAGCGACAACATGCTCGTTCCATCAACATCAACTCATAAGAAGAATGCTGAGTTGTTGATGAACCACTACTACGACCCAGCTGTAGCAGCTGAAGTTGCTGCATACGTTAACTACATCTGTCCAGTAGAAGCTGCTCAGCCAGAGTTGGAAAAGATTGACCCAGATCTTGCAGCGAGCCCATACATATTCCCTGATGAAGCGACGCTTGCGAAGGTTAAGGTCTTCCGTTCTCTCACCGCAGACGAGAGCACGAAGTTCCAGACCGCGTTTGACGAAGCTGTCGGCAACTAGGGGTTTGGTACGTAGCCGCTGATGGCGAACTCAAAAGTCTCGCAAGACACTGGCGATTTAATACTCAATCGCGTATCAAAGTTCTACGGAGATTTTTGCGCAGTCGATGATCTCTCATTGACTGTTCCTGATGGATCGTTCTTTGCACTTCTCGGTCCATCAGGCTGTGGCAAAACGACCACGCTTCGCATGATTGCTGGCCTTGAGGAACCCTCACAAGGAACTATCAATATTGGCGACACGGATATCACCACGCAAAAGCCTTATCAACGTAACGTCAATACTGTCTTCCAGAACTACGCGCTCTTCCCACACCTCAGCATCTTTGAAAACATTGCTTTCGGTCTTCGCAGGCGAGGTATTAAAGACGTCAAGACTGAAGTGGAAAACGCTCTCAACCTTGTGGAACTTGGCCATCTTGCTGAGAGAAAACCCTCTCAACTCTCTGGTGGACAACAGCAACGTATCGCTGTTGCACGTGCAATCGTGAATCGACCTGAAGTTCTTCTTCTCGATGAACCACTCGGCGCTCTTGATCTCAAATTACGTCGACAGATGCAGATTGAACTCAAGCGTATTCAAATGGAGGTTGGTATCACCTTCATTCACGTCACGCATGATCAGGAAGAAGCCATGACCATGGCAGACACCATTGCTGTGATGAATCAAGGAAAGATTGAGCAGATGGGATCTGCGACCGATTTGTATGAATCTCCAAAGACCGCCTTCGTCGCCAACTTCCTTGGCCAATGCAACCTCATCAAAGCGAAAGTCCAATCACGTGCGGGTGGAAAAGCAGTAGTGACAGCAAAGGGTATTTCCTTTGAAATTCCGCTATCTCGCCTCTCGACGGATAGCGATTCCATTCTTATGGGAGTAAGACCTGAGAAATTGCGCCTTGATGATAAAGGAATTAACTCCATCAAGAACTGCATCGTCACTGATCGTTCATTCGTCGGAACATCGACACAATATTTGGTGAAAACACCGTGGGATCTTGAGCTCGTAGTCTTCGAACAGAACGATGAAGGTCTTCACGATCTTCGAGTTGGCGACACCGTCTCGCTCGAATGGGATCCGGAACATACTTTCGGTCTCGATGGTGCCCAGGATGTCAATGCTGGCGCCGATCTAGACGACGAGTAGTCAGATGGCATTTCTTCACGGCGCGACTTCCACTCACTCGGGTCCGAAGAGTGGATTGAAGTCTCGCTCGTACACACCTTATTTATTGCTCGCACCAGGCTTAATTTGGCTCGTCACTTTCTTCATCATTCCAATCTTCTCGCTAGCCAGCACCTCCACGATGGTCCGTCCAGAAGGTGCGCAGATCGGCACTTATGTCCAAGAATTACGTTTCCAGAATTATGTTGACGCATTTGTCGCAAATCAAGAGCAATACATCCGCTCCTTCGTGTATGCGGGAATCGCAACCATTCTTGCGCTCGCAATCGCATATCCACTTGCGTACATGATTGCTTTCAAATCTGGAAAGTATCGGAACATCTTGTTGGTACTTGTTGTCGCCCCGTTCTTCACCTCATTCTTGCTACGAACAGTTGCTTGGACTCAGATTCTCGGCGATGAGGGTCCCATCGTTCCTTTTCTCAAGTTACTTCCATTCTTTGATGATTCACTCCGCCTGACTGCGACTCCTTTCGCAGTCGTCTCGGGACTCACCTATAACTTCTTGCCGTTTATGACGCTTCCGCTTTATGCAAGCCTGGAGCGAATTGATCCACGGACTTTAGAAGCCGCTGGTGATCTCTACGCCAACGGATTCACCACATTTAGAAAAGTAACAGTTCCACTCTCCATGCCGGGCGTTGTCGCTGGCACATTACTCACATTTATTCCTGCAGCCGGTGACTACGTAAACGCAGCGCTCTTAGGTAACCCCAATACCAAGATGATCGGAAACGTTATTGAGTCGCGCTTCTTTGCAGTCGTTGATTACCCCACGGCGGCGGCGCTCTCATTCACTCTGATGGCGACAATTCTGATTCTGGTCACTCTTTACATTCGCCGTTCTGGAACGGATGAATTGGTATGACGACTATCGCACCTCCGATGCCATCGTTAAGCCACCGAGCATCTCGCTGGTTCTCTCGCAATCTCATTCGTATTTACGCAACAGTCGCATTCATCTACCTCTTCATTCCAGTCGCTTACACATTCGCTTTCTCTTTTAATGATGCAGGCAAAAGCAATTTAGTGTGGCAGGGTTTCACTCTTGATAATTGGAAAAATCCGTGCGGCGCGCCCCAGGTCTGTCAGGCAGTCAGCAACTCAATACAGATTGGTGTCATTTCAACAGTTCTCGCGACTGTGCTCGGCACAATGATCGCATTCGCATTAGGCCGTCATCGCTTCCGCGGACGATCTTCAACGAACTTGCTCATCTTCCTTCCCATGGCAACGCCAGAAGTTGTCTTGGGTGCATCACTTCTTGCCATGTTTTTGAACCTTCGCATCAATCCAGGATTCTGGACCATCGTTATCGCGCACGTAATGTTCTGTATTTCATTCGTGGTC
>JBJTHB010000026.1:0-5069 GCA_046094245.1 Actinomycetota bacterium | reverse complement strand
CGCTCTCAAATGTCCGAGTTGATGTGATGACTGCTCTCGTTTCCTTCGAGCGTGTATTTGAAGTTCTTGATCTCACGCCAATGGTTCGTGACAAAGAAAATGCAAAGTCGATTTCAACTGGGCCGCTCAGCATTCGCTTCTCAAATGCGCGCTTTTCCTATCCACGAGCAGAAGAGATTTCTCTGGCATCACTAGAGGCGGTTGCAAAACCCGAAACCATTCAAAGCGGGGAGATTTTGAGAGGAATTTCCTTTGATGTGCCGCCTGGAACGATGACGGCGCTCGTAGGTTCTTCTGGTGCTGGAAAAACGACTATAAGCGCACTCGTACCACGTCTATACGATGTTACATCGGGATCCATATCAATTAATGGCGATGACATCCGCGAACTAACGATCGAATCACTCCGAAATGCAATAGGAATTGTCACGCAGGATGCACATATGTTTCATGACACCATTGCAGCGAACTTGCGATACGCCAAAACAGATGCAACGAGTGGCGAGATGGAAGAAGCTTGTAAAGCAGCCCAAATTTGGGAACTTATTTCTTCCTTGCCAAATGGATTTGAAACGGTCGTCGGAGAACGTGGACACAGGCTTTCTGGTGGTGAGAAGCAGAGATTGGCAATCGCGCGTTTGTTATTAAAGGCTCCGCGCATTGTCATTTTGGATGAAGCTACAGCCCACTTGGATTCTGAAAATGAAGCGCTTGTGCAAGAAGCGCTATCAAGTGCGCTCAAAGAGCGCACCAGTATTGTGATTGCTCATCGACTTTCCACCGTACGAGCGGCCGACCAGATACTTGTGCTTGACGAAGGCTTGATTAAGGAGCGAGGCCGTCACGATGAGCTTATCGCCTTAAATGGAATATATGCCGATCTATACCAGCGTCAAAGTTTTGTAGGGTGAGCTTTCCGGTCTTCGCGAATTACAAGATACCAGGCGAAGGCGACCAGAAATATAAAGAGCACCCATTGAAATGAATATGCCAAATGTGGTCCATCACTTAGTTCAGGCAGGGATGTTGGAACTGATGGCGTAAATGAACTATTGGATGCTTCGATGAGATCGAAGTAGATTGGTTCAGTTTGGATAGCCTGTTCCTTATTCCAAGCCTGCAATTGGGATGCGGCTTTGCTAGGTAATGCGACCACGCTTCCGCGCACTTGTGACTCAAGATTTTCAACTCTTGCATACGCAGTAATGAGAACATTCTCATTCGTTACTGGCTGGACCGCAGGAGGAGTCAGAGCATCTTTCCCAGCGATCACCCATCCGCGATCAACCCAATACTTCTTGCCATTCTCACTCTCGAAGAGTGTGAGAACTCCAAAGCCATATTTTCCTTCGAAATAGCGATTACGTACCAAAATCTCTTTTTCAGGCACAAATGAACCTTTCACAGAAATTTTGCGAAAGGCGATCTCGCTGGGTTGAAGACTCTGGAGCGCTTCTTCATCAAGTGGTGGTAAGGAGATGTTATTTCTTATCAATTCATTCTTCGCATGGCGAACTTCATAACGATCAAATTGCCAGAGCGCACCTTGGACACAGCCATAGATCAAACCGATGGCCAATAGAGTTACTGTTAGGAATCGACGCATTACGAGCAGTCTAGAGTTATTCGATTTCCCTCTGTTTATTGCGCAGTAACTTGGCCTGTCCTCGAATTGTTTCGCGACCACCGTTTGCAACAATAACTGAGATATAGGGCAGGGTGATTGCTCCGACCAAGAAGAACCATCGGTACGGACTCGGTGTAAAGACTGCGAGCAGGAAGCATGCAGTTCGGATCATCATCGAGAAGAAGTATTTTCGTTGACGACCGGGAAGATCATCGGAGAGCGCCGAACCAGCTTCGGTGATACTTTGGAAATCGTTCGATTGGCTCTTGGAACGATTCCAAAATCGGACTTTACTCATGTCTGAAGCCTAGGTGCGCCTGTATATATGCGCACTTTCAGCCTCAATTTTGAAGGCGCCCTCATCCTCGATACTCTTGGGGCCTTGGTCGCACGACCAACATGAAGTGGAGCTAGCCGCTCCCACCTACCTCGCATCTATGTGAGATGGTCAAGACTGAAGGCCTTGATGGCCCTTCGATTTTGCGCGGCTCTCCCTTGATGTTCATTGAAAGGAAGAGTTATCAGCACAGCAGAACCACGTATCAACGATCGGATTCGCGTTCCAGAGATCCGCTTGATTGGTGCTTCAGGTGAGCAAGTTGGAGTCGTAGCAATTGATCAAGCGCTACGTATGGCTGACGAAATCGGTCTCGACCTCGTCGAGATTGCACCCGAAGCAAATCCACCAGTCTGCAAGATCATGGATTTCGGAAAGTACAAATACGAAATCGCGCAGAAGGCTCGAGAGGCTCGCCAGAATCAGACCCACATTGTGGTTAAAGAGATTCGAATGGGCTTGAAAATCGAGAATCACGATTACGAAACGAAGAAGAACCATATTGAGAAGTTCTTACTCGGTGGTGACAAAGTGAAGGTAACTGTTCAATTCAAGGGACGTGAACAAACCAGGCCGGAAATGGGTTTCCGATTGCTACAACGTCTTGCAGAAGATGTCGCTGCAACGGGATTCGTTGAGTTCGCTCCAAAGCGAGAAGGTCGAAGCATGACAATGGTGCTTGGGCCGGTCAAGAAGAAGAGCGAAGCACTCGCTGAGGCCAAGCGCGCCCGCGCTGCCAAGGAGAAGGCTGAAGAGAAGAACTAGTTCAACCGCACAACCACAGGAGGAAAGCAATGCCAAAGATGAAAACACATAGTGGCGCGAAGAAAACCTTCCGCGTTACCGGAAGCGGAAAGATCGTGCACGAGCGCGCTGGCAAGCGCCACCTCCTTGAGCGCAAATCTTCACGTCTCACACGTCGACTTTCAAAAGATCAGACTGCAAATGACCGTAATACGTTTTCGGCCAAGCGTCTGCTTGGAATGAAGTAAGGAGATCGATAATGGCTAGAGTAAAACGTGGTGTTCACGCGGCTAAGAAGCGTCGCACAACTCTCGAGCGTGCCAGCGGTTATCGCGGACAACGTTCACGCCTATTCACAAAGGCTAAGGAGCAGGTAACTCACTCTCTCGTCTATGCGTTCAATGACCGCAAAGATAAGAAAGGTGACTTCCGCCAACTCTGGATCACGCGTATCAACGCTGCAACACGTGCAAATGGAATGACCTATAACCGCTTCATCCAAGGTCTGAAAGCCGCTGGGGTAGAAGTTGATCGTCGAGTTCTCTCCGATCTCGCTACGAACGATCCAGTTGCATTCACAGCACTTGTTGAAGTGGCACGCAAGAACGTAAAAGTTTCCTAAAGTCTTCGCCAACAGCGATGATTACGAGCCTTCATTCGCCTCACGTAGAGGCGGTGAAGGCTCTTTTAGGTTCACGAGGAAATAAGGCTCGTCGTGATACGGGAACATATGTCGTGGAGAGTCTGCAGAATATTCGCGAACTCTTGACTTGTTCACCGACCGAAGTCACTTCTCTTTATCTCACAGAAGATGGTCGACATAAACTTAGTGAAGTTCCATTAGGCATCTTCGACATTCACGACGTGAGCCCAGAAGTCATGAAAGCGATGACGGATACGGTAACGCCCCAAGGTCTACTTGCGGTTGCTCGAATTCCACGACGAGATATCTCAACCGTTATCTCTCAATCATCACCGAGCGCAAAATTTGCCTATTTCTGGCAGATTCAAGATCCCGGTAATGCAGGCACAATCATTCGCGCTGCTGATGCATTTGGTTTCGACGGAATCTTCTTTTCCGATCACAGCGTAGATGCCTATAGTCCAAAAGTTGTTCGCTCAAGCGCAGGTTCACATTGGCATATACCTATTGTTGAAGATGTCTCCTTAGATGCGCTTATTGCTGCTGCTAAAGATGGGACATGCGAACTCTTTGCTACAGAAGCCTCGGCGCCCAATGATCTTCTCGATATTGCACGCGAATCAGCATCTAGTCGAGCTATCTGGATCTTCGGAAACGAGGCCCGGGGGATTCCGAGTAATCTCAGCACGAAACAAGTCTCTATCCCAATTCATGGGAAGGCCGAGAGCCTGAATCTTGCGACAGCAGCCTCGGTCGTGATGTATGCGGTCTCAGCCGCGCGAAAATAGCCGCGAATTTTTCGATTGCATTAGTAGAATTCCACAGTGTCGCTCGATAACGCCGAAGTAGATCGCATCAAAAGCGAAGCCATCGCGGCAATTACTGGAGCCTCCTCCCTTGATGAACTTCGCGAAGTCAAAATTGCCCATGTTGGCGATCGATCACCGATTGCCCGTCTAAATCAAGGTCTAGGGCAGCTCCCGGTTGAAGATCGTGCGGCCATGGGGAAAGTAATCGGAACTGCGCGCGCCAATATCAATCAAGCTTTTGATGACCAGGAGAAACATCTAACTGCAGAGCGCGACAGCAAAGTTTTGATTGAAGAGCGAGTTGATGTCACTTTACCTACGGACCGTAATCCGCGTGGAGCGCTGCACCCGCTCACAATTCTTTCTCACGAAATTTCTGACCTCTTTGTTGGGATGGGTTACACGGTTCAAGAAGGCCCAGAGCTGGAATCGTCCTGGCTTAATTTTGATGCTCTCAACATACCTGCCGATCATCCAGCGCGAACCATGCAAGACACATTCTTCATCGAACCGCTCAGTTCTGGATTAGTAATGCGAACTCATACTTCGCCAGTTCAAATTCGTACGATGCTCGAACACGAGCCTCCAATTTATGTCATCTGTCCAGGACGCACCTACCGAGCAGATGAATTGGATGCGACTCATACTCCAGTCTTCAATCAAGTAGAAGGTCTTGTGATTGATAAAGGAATCACGATGGCTCACTTGAAAGGAACGCTCGATCATTTTGCCACCAAGATGTTTGGGCCAGGTGTCACTACACGTATTCGCCCTTCCTTCTTCCCGTTCACCGAACCGAGCGCTGAAGTGGATTTCTTTTATAACGGCCGCTGGATTGAATGGGGCGGTTGTGGAATGGTAAATCGCAAAGTACTTCAAGCTTGTGGCGTTGATACAGATGTATATACC
>JBJTHB010000025.1:0-29696 GCA_046094245.1 Actinomycetota bacterium | reverse complement strand
CAACTTTTGCGCTTGGCAAACGATAAGGAGTTGATTATCACTGGTTCCAGCGACTATCACGGAACGGGAAAACAAAATCAATTGGCGGAGTTCACGACTCTTCCGAGACAATGGGAGGCGCTTGTGTCGCGAGCGCGAAATAGCAATCTAGAAGAGAGATTAATCCAACGATGAACGATGTCGCAGTTATGACATTTGGCCTGCAAGCCTTTGTCACTCTCCTTGTCATTCTTGATCCACCCGGTGCCACACCTATTTTTCTTGGAGTCTTGAGAAATAGAACTCGTGCCGAGCGCACACGCGCTGCATGGCAGGCCGCAGGAACATCGCTCTTTGTCATCACAGTCTTTGCTCTTTTTGGACAGTTCATCGTCAATTACTTGGATATCTCCATGCCAGCTCTACAGGGAGCCGGTGGGTTGCTTCTCCTCTTAGTGTCACTAGAGCTACTTAAAGGTACTGACACAAGTTCAGAGAACGATATTTCAAAGAACCTTGCCCTCGTGCCCCTTGGTACACCGCTACTGGCAGGTCCCGGCGCAATTGTGACCATCATGCTCTTTGCACAGGATGTCGATGGTTCCTCAATGGCTATAGCACTTTCACTTGCAGTTCTTGGCGCACACATTGTTATTGGTCTGACGCTGATGTTCTCGACACATGTAGTCAAACTCATCCGTGAAGCTGGAGTGATGCTCCTCGCAAAGATTGCAGGTTTACTTACCGCAGCTATCGCATTTGAAATGTTGATGAGTGGTATCAAGGGCCTCTTCTAATCATGAGCGAAAGTGCAAAGTCAGGTTTCTATTCTCCGGATTCAGTGACGTGGCGTATCCATTCGGATACTTCGATGTTTGTCGGTGGAATCAGGGCACTTCTTGAACAAGCACTACATCCTGAAGCCATGGCTGGTGTCGCAGCGCATTCGAATTTCCGCGAAGACGCGTGGGGCCGTCTCCAGCGAACTGGTGATTACGTTGGGACTCTAACTTTTGGTACTCGTGATGAAGCTGAGAAATTAGCTGCGCGAGTGCGCAAGGTTCATGCAATGCTCAAGTTGGATGATCAGAAACTCTTGCTCTGGGTTCATATCGCCATGGTTGATTCGTTCCTTGATACCGCGCTCCGATCTGGTCTCGTTCTGAGCGAAGAAGAACAAGACACTTACATCGATGAGATGCTGACTTTTGCTTTACTCGTCGGAATTGAGGAATCACGCGTTCCCAGGAATCGAGCAGAACTACGCGAGTATTTCCGGGAAATATCACCTGAATTATCGGCAAGTGATGATGCCAAACGTGCTGCGCTATTCATCGCACTCCCGCCTTTGCCGCCACTACTTCGGTTTGGAACTCCCATCGCGCCTTTGTGGAGTGGAATCACATCTCTCGCGGGAGCGGCGCTGCCACGATGGGCGCGATCTCTTTATGGTTGGCCGACTCTTCCAGGTCATGAACGAACTACGGATATTGCGCTCAAGACAACGCGCAACACCCTCAAACTACTACCGCAATCATTCCGCGAGAGCCCACAGATGAAATCGGCTCGTGAGCGAATGAAGGTAAGTTCATGAAATGTCTAGTTATCGCAAATACCGCGGGCGGAGTTGGCAAGTCCACAACTGCTCATGCGCTCGCAGTCGCAGCAGTGGAATATGGAAAGAAGACGCTACTTATCGATGCAGATCCTGCTGCTACGTTGACTTTTTATTGTGGAATTGAGAATCCACGAATCACAACTGGTGAGTTTCTCACAGATGCTTATTCGCTGGATGCGACAATCAATAAAACCTCGGAGCGATTTAGCTTCCTTCCATCCTCAACCAGGCTTTCCGGCGTTGATATTGATCAATCACTTACCATGGAAAAATTAAAAGCTGCTGTAGATGGCTATGACCTTGTGATCATAGATACCTCCACTGGTCCAAACCGTTTAATGACGTATTTCTTATCGATAGCAGATCTCATCGTAACTACCGCCACAAGTGAAATCGCGGCGCTGCGAGGCGCTCTTCATGTCAAGAACTTTGCTCACGCCGCCGGATATTCCAAAGAAGTGGATTTGCTATTCGTGCGTGCCAGAAAAGAAGTTCCAGTCGAGATCAAAGAACAGGTCAAAAGCGACTTCCGAATTCTTGATCCCGCGATTCGTGAAGATGAACTTGTCCCGCAATCCCAAACCAGCGGAAAATCAGTATTAACCGCTCATAAAGACAGTGATGTTTCAGCAGACTACCGAGAGATTTGTTATTCAATCCTAGAAGAACTCGAGTTAATTTAGTTTCTCATACGAAGGTTTAGGCTCCAGCAAAACCAACTCGTCGCTCGGAAATATCACCAATCTCGACTGACCCGATCTTTGTGGCAGGAACGACATACTGGCGCCCACGAGTATCAGATAGAACGAGTGGTTGTGAAGAAGACAGAGATTGTTTGATCATCTCAAGAACCTCTTCGCGGTCAGACGTTGTCTCGATTGTTAGTTCACGCACCTGATCTGCAACCGAAATTCGAACTTCAGAACGGGCGATATCTGATTTGCTTGAAGTACTTTTCTTGGTGGTCATGCCTTTATCCTAAAGTGTTTGGCGATTTGGTGCGATTTATGGCTACGTTTGAGGACGTTGTCTGGGAGAGCCTCAAGAAATGTGTAACTCAATTATGAAGTGGGAAGCCCGATATGCCACGCCATAGGAGATTGGTAACGAGAGAAGCAGCTTTGGCACGATCAATCTTGCCTTCTTTCTCCAACCAATGGCGAGCAGTAATCTGTGCACAACCAATCAGTCCAATGGCAAGCATCATGGACTCTTCTTTTGGAAATCCTGTATCAATAGAGATTACTGCACTTACAGCAACCGCACAGTCGTAGGTCATTCGATTAAGCCGTTCTCGGACTTGCGGTTCAACGCTCATGTCGCTTTCAAAGAGAAGGCGGAAAGCGCCTCCTTCATCGTCAATGAATCCGAAATAAGCATCGACCGTTGCTTTCACACGATTCTTATTCTCTTTAGTTGAGGCAATTGCCTTTTGTAGAGCAAAGACCAGGGAATCAATGTGAAGATCCAATACCGCAATGTATAAATCGAGTTTTGATGGAAAGTGTTGATACAGCACTGGTTTGCTGACATTCGCCCGATCTGCGATCTCATCCATTGACGCTGCGTGATAGCCCGAGACCGTAAATACTTCGAGCGCGGCAGTCAGAAGGATTGCGCGACGTTCGTCACGCGGCAATCGTGCGCGTGAGTCCAATTTGTCATTCGTACTCATCGGCTTCATCGTACGAGAAAGCAAGGTAATTCACGAATACCCGTGCAGTACGCGCTGAATCAGACTCGAATCTGCGAGTACGCTCTGCACTCACATATGTCACAACCGCGCTTACTCCTGGTCCATGCTCATCCTGATGATGAGACCATCAACAATGGCGTCACCATGGCGAAATATGTGGCGCAGGGATGCCAGGTCACCTTGGTGACGTGCACACGTGGTGAAGAAGGAGAAGTGCTTGTCCCAGAACTTGCTCATCTAGCAAGCTCTCACGAAGATCGACTAGGTGCGCATCGCGAAATTGAATTGAAGAATGCGATGCAGGAACTAGGAGTCACAGATTTTCGATTTCTTGGTGCGCCAGAAAAGAAGTGGCGCGATAGTGGAATGATGGGAACTGAGCCAAATAATCGGGAAGATAATTTCTGGAATGTAAATGTAGATGAAGCTGCAGAGACGTTGGTTGCAATCATCCTCGAGACAAAACCACATGTACTGATCACTTATGACGAAATTGGTGGTTATGGACATCCCGATCACATTCAAGCTCATCGAGTTGCGATGCGTGGTGCTGAGCTTGCGCGTGAACGTGGTTGGGAGATTCAAAAGATCTACTGGAACACCATTCCACGCTCAGTAATCGAGCAAGGAATTGAAGCCATGAAAGATACGGGGAATCAATTCTTTGGCGTTGAGAAAGCAGAGGATTTCCCATTCGCACAACCAGATGAATTAGTTACGACTGTCATCAACGGTGAGGATTTCGTCGATAAGAAAATGGCAGCAATGCGCGCACATCCCACTCAGATCGCAGTTGATGGGCCCTTCTTCGCGCTTTCAGATAATTTGGGTTTTAAAGTATGGGGGCTTGAGTTCTATCGCTTGGTTCATGGCGAGCCTGGGGGAGAGCGCAATCGCGATGGTCGCGAAACTGATTTATTCGCTGGAGTGCAATTGTGAAAGCAATTGTTGCTGCGATTTTCGGGCTTTTGGTTGGCATATCGGGGACGTTCTTACATAATTCTTATCAACCCTTAGGAGTTGTGGTCTCACTGTTAGCACTGTGGCTTGGAGCCAGACTGGTTCGAAACATGTATCAATCTCAATTGAGTAACGTTCTTTTTGCACTCGGTTGGGTCTTTGTGATTGTCCGAGGTTCGACCCTTGGAAATGGTGGTGAGCTTCTCATCGAAGCAAACATCTATGGAAACATCTTGGTTTTCGGTGGCGCCACACTCTTGATGTTTTCACTTCTTCGCCCACGCAAGTGAGTAAGTTAATTCCAGGTCACCCAAGTACGCTGATACGACTCCACGTTTGACCTGCGGAAGTGTCTCGCACCTCAATACCTAAGTTTGCAAGTTGATCTCGTAATTCATCGCTACGGGAGAAATCACGTGCTGCTCGTGCGGCAACTCGTTCCGCGAGCAGAGAAATTGCCTCTGGCGAGAGATCGGATTCAGATTGTTGAGCAGTGAGATTAAGACCAAAAAGAGACTCGATTCCTTCGATTACTCGAGCCTTATCTGCAGGGGATAGCTCTTCATCTTTTTCGAGTGCACGTAGTTTAAGCATTGCTCGAGGAGTATCGAGATCATCGCAAAAGTCACGATAAATGGCTGAAACTAAGGAATCAGCACGGCTCGTTGTTTCGATTGTTGCAGCCTTCCACTCTTGATATTTTTCGCGAATTCTTTGGAGCCAAGCAAAACTTGCTTCGATGGATTGCCATGATAAATCCATCTGGCTGCGATAACGATTCTCAAGGAAGCACATCCTTACTGCGAGCGGATCAATTCCTCGTGAGATGACATCTTTCAAGAGCACTACATTTCCTGCGCTCTTTGACATCTTTCGACCTTCAAAGAGCAAATGTTCACCATGAAGCCAGAGCGAGACGGCTTCATCTCCAGTTAAAGGATTGGATTGTGCTCTTTCATTCTCGTGGTGTGGGAATCGTAGATCGATGCCACCAATGTGTAGATCAACATGGCCCTGAAGATAATGAAGAGACATGGCCGAGCACTCGATATGCCAGCCAGGAAAACCTGGCCCCCATGGTGTTTTCCAGATCATCTCTGTGCGATGGCCAGCAGCTTTCCACAGCGCCCAATCTGCATGAAATCTTTTTGCGCCATCCTCGCTGTACTCGTAACGATGTCCCGGTTTAAGAGCATCGAGTCGATTACCGCTCAAGGAGCCATAATCTTTGAATTTCGCGGCATTGAAGTACACCGAAGAATCATCACCAACATAGGCAAATCCCAACTCAATTAATCGCTCGATATGTTCGATCATCATCGCAATACATTCGCTGGCCCGGGGATATTCATCAGCCGGAATAACATTCATTGATTTCAAATCAGCATGGAATTTCAACTCATAATCTCGTGCTATCGCAAAAGGATCTCTTTTCTCAATTCGAGATTGAGAGAGAATCTTGTCCTCTTCGAAGTCCTCACTCATGTGTCCAACATCTGTGATGTTTTGGACAAGTTGCACCTTTTTTCCAGAGAACTCCAATGTGCGACGTACGAGATCGCTCAATAGGAAAGTTCGAAGATTGCCGACATGGGCATCGCGATAAACCGTGGGTCCACAACAGTAAATTCGATAGGTCGCGCCATCACGAGCAAGGACGGGCGCTACAGAGCGCTGCAAGGTGTCATATATATGAAGCGTCTCGATAGTCTTCGACTCGCGCTTCATACCCGCTTATTCTGTAGGATAATGAACCTAAAAGTAAGTATCAGCTGTGAGAGACAAAAGGAGAGTTGGACGTGACCTACGTAATCGCCCTTCCATGTGTCGATGTCAAAGACAAATCTTGTATTGAAGAGTGTCCTGTCGACTGTATCTACGAAGGCGATCGCATGATGTACATCCAGCCTGATGAGTGCGTGGATTGTGGCGCTTGTGAGCCAGTCTGTCCGGTTGAAGCAATTTATTACGAAGATGACGTCCCATCGCAATGGACTGACTACAAAGAGGTCAACGCAGAATTCTTCGATGAACTTGGATCACCTGGCGGAGCGAGCAAAGTTGGACCTGTAGCCAAGGATCATCCGAAACTTCTACAAATTCAGAAAAAGCCTTCGGGCGAATAGTTGAGGAGTCTTTATCAAGCTCCCTGATTTTCCCTGGGACGCTCTCGCACCATACGGGCAGAGGGCTCGACTCCATCCCCAAGGAGTCATCGATCTTTCCCAAGGCACTCCCGTAGATGCCACTCCTGAATTCATTCAAGAGGCGCTCCGCCAACATTCGAATTCACCTGGATATCCCGTCACCACAGGCGCGCCTGATTTACGAGCTGCCTTAAAGGATTACTGCGTGCGATATCTCGGCGCACAAGGTGATTTCGACGTGCTTCCCACAGTTGGTTCGAAAGAACTCGTAGCTCAGCTCCCATTTCTTCTTCAAGCTAAAACGGTTCTGATTCCAGAGATTGCATATCCTACGTATCGAGTCGGTGGAATTTTAGCTGGCGCTGAGGTGATTGAAGTTGGAATTAACCCAGCAGAATGGCCCACATCGGGCATTGATGTAGCCTGGATTAATTCGCCTTCAAATCCCACCGGACGAGTTCATTCGAAAGAAGAGCTTGAGTCAGTTTTGCAATGGTCACACAAGAGCGGTGCAGTTATTGCAAGTGACGAGTGTTATCTGCCATTTCCCGATAAGAACCGAGGAGTTTCAATACTTTCATTAACCAAGGGAAATAACGCAAAAATTCTTGCCGTGCACTCTTTATCCAAACGTTCCAACATGGCTGGTTACCGAGGCGCATTTATTGCCGGTGACCCCGAGCTCATTTCACGATTACTTGAAATCCGAAAACATATGGGAATGATGGCGCCTCTGCCGATCCAAAAAGCTGTTGCTATCGCTCTTAGCGATGAGCGACATGTAGAAGTGCAAGCAGAAAAATATCGCGCACGTCGTCGTATCTTGAGTCAATCCTTAGTAAATGCTGGCTTTGCAATTGAGCATTCCGATGCAGGTCTATACATCTGGTGTACTCGCAACGAGGAGGATTGGGTCACCGTCGGGTGGTTTGCCGATCGCGGAATCATTGTGACGCCTGGTCGCTTCTATGGCGACAAAGGAAATAGATTTGTTCGAATTGCACTTACTGCCACAGACGACCACATATCTGATGCTGCCCAACGCATTGAGGGCTAGTAGACGTGAATAATCATTCGCGCCGCGCGACAAAAGCAATCCTGCTTGTGGGTGGCAAAGGAACTCGTCTTGCCCCACTTACTAATCAGACTCCAAAACCGATGCTTAAAGTCGCAGGAAAGCCAGTCACCGAGCACCAGATTGTTAAAGCGCGAGAAGCGGGAATTCGGGAGATTGTTCTCGCGACTTCATATATGGCCGAGGTTTTTGAACCCTACTTTGGCGATGGTTCTACCTTTGGAATCTCCATCACATATGCAGTTGAAGAGGTTCCACTTGGAACCGGTGGTGCAATTGCAAATGCGGCACGAAAACTTGAACTCAACGAAGGAGAGTCAGTCGTCATCTTCAATGGTGATGTGCTTAGTGGGCACGATTTATCTCAGCAAATCGCTCAACACGTTACTACGAATGCAGATGTCACCTTGTATCTGACTGAAGTCGAAGATGCCCGCGCATATGGCTGTGTTCCGTTAGATGATGAAGGTCGAGTTCTGGAATTCTTAGAGAAAGTGGATAACCCCATAGCCACAACAATCAACGCTGGTTGCTATATATTTTCATCACGGGCAATTTCACAGATTCCACGAGACTCCGTCGTGAGCGTTGAGCGAGACACCTTTCCACTTTTACTCCAGAAAAAATTCAACCTTTTTGGCTACGTCGATGGACGTTACTGGATCGATATGGGAACACCTCAATCCTTCCTGAAAGCATCACGAGATTTGATTCTTAATCCTTCACTCTCTTCAGCAACCGATTCTGTACTTTCCGAATCTCTCATCGACGAAGGCGCGTTTGTGGATCACACCGCTCGTGTTGGAGGTGGATCAATGGTTTCTGCTGGCGTGAGCATTGGTGCGCGTGCCACGGTCATGGGTTCGATGCTGATGAACGATGTTGAGATTGGCGAGGGGAGCACGATTGTCGATAGCTATATTGCGCCTGGGCTGAAAATTCCATCGTCGAAGGAGATAGTGGGCGAAATCCTGGGATAAAGCAGGATTTTGTAGATTTATCGGCGGAAAAACGCTGAATTGACCAATATCTGCAACGAAAGATTCGTTGAGATTTTCCTCTCACCCAACTTGACTCTCGGGAATAACAAGCGTGTAATTCTCCTTGTTCGGCCCCGTCGCGGGGCCCTCTGTCTTAGGAGAAGCGCTAATGACTGATGCTCGACGAAATGAGCAGACTTTCATTCCAGGTCCTAGTATCCAATTGGGCAACGGCGAAATCGTTGAGCTTTCGTGGCAAGAGCGAGCTCTCTGTGCCCAAACCGATCCCGAAGCATTCTTCCCCGAAAAAGGTGGTTCGACTCGTGAAGCCAAGCGCGTCTGTCTCTCCTGTGAGGTCAGACAAGAGTGTCTTGAATACGCTCTGGCCCATGATGAGCGCTTTGGAATTTGGGGCGGACTCTCTGAGCGCGAACGTCGCCGTCTCAAGCGCCGTCCAGCCTAAAAGCTTCAATCACATACGTGAGACGTTAGACGTCTCAACTTTTTTCATTCATTCTCGTCGCGCGAATTCTTGGGGGCGGTGAAATGCCCACGATGAAGAAGCACTTTGTTACCGCGATTATTGTTTCGCATAACGGCGCGATGTGGCTTCCGGAAGTTGTTGCATCCATCGCGAAACAGCGGCGCGAAATAGATCAAGTTATCGCAATTGATACTGGCTCCGACGATAGTTCTGTGAAGCTCCTCAAGAGCGCAGGAATAAATACAGTAGTCGCTGAACGTGACACTGGTTTTGGCGCCGCAGTAAACCAAGCGCTAGCACAATCGAAATTGAAACGAGCGCCGGAAGGTTTTACCGAGTGGCTTTGGTTGATTCATGATGATTGTGCGCCTGCTGCTCATGCATTGAGTGAGTTACTCAATGCCGTTGATGAACGACCTAGCGTCGCCATGGCTGGTCCAAAACTCCGTGGTTGGCATGATCGAAACCATCTGCTCGAAGTTGGCGTGAGCATCGCAGGCAATGGCGCGCGTTGGACGGGATTGGAATATCGCGAGCAGGATCAAGGTCAGCATGACAACATCAGCGAAGTTCTATCTGTGAGCACCGCAGGTGCGCTCATTCGCCGTGATGTCTTTGAAGAATTAGGTGGATTTGATCCTGAACTTTCTCTCTTCCGTGATGATGTTGATTTGGGTTGGCGAATGCATACAGCCGGACATTCTGTTATCGCGGTTCCGAGCGCAATCGCATTCCATGCCGAAGCAGCATCCAATGAACGTCGACAAATTGATGTCGCAGGTACCTTCTTGCACCGTCCACTTCTGTTGGATCGACGTCATGCTGCATACGTTCTATTAGCAAATGCATCTTGGTGGTTGACGCCTATTGTGGCCATTCAATTACTCAGCGCTTCAATCTTTAGAGCAATCGGCTATCTCCTAGCGAAACTTCCGGGTTATGCCCTCGATGAAATAGCTGCTGTGGCACTTTTACTGCTACAGCCTCAAGATTTGATTCGAGCACGTCGAATGCGAAAGAAAAACCGCCTGGTTTCATCTCGAGTCATTGCACGTTTCGTGCCCCCTCGAGGCTCACAATTCCAGCTCGCTTTTGAACGAGCACGGAGCGCCATCTCTCGATCGTGGCAATCATCGATCAGATCGCAGGCGGAGATATCTGCATCAACTACATCATCAGCTCTTGATCTCAATGATGAGGCGTTGGAGAACGCCGATATTGATCTGGTCAAAGCCCCATCGCCCATTCGCTGGCTTGCAGATCGACCAATTTTCACAGCCTCCTTATTGGTAGTCATCGCAACTTTGATTGCTTCAAGAGACCGCTTTGGAAGCATTGTGGGCGGCGCACTTCCTACCTCCCCGAGCAGTGCAGGTGATTTGCTTAAGACTTACGCAGACTCGTGGCATAGCGTCGGTCTCGGCTCTAGCGCCAACGTCCCCCCATGGGTTGCGCTGGTCGGACTTACTTCACTTTTCGTTGGTGCGAATGCATCATTGTTTATCACACTTCTTTTTGTCACAGCAGTTCCTCTTGCGTTATGGGGGGCGTACTCACTTGCAAGGAAATTTACGGAACTAAAGTTTTTAGCTCTCGGCGCAGCGCTTCTCTACGCGTTTTCGCCGACAGCTTTAGCCGCCATCAATAGTGGACGTTTGGGAACGGTTGTTCTGATCGTGATTGGACCATGGCTGGTGCGATCCTTATTTGGTTTAGAACAATTAGAGAATGTGAGTTGGCGAAGAACCTGGTGGTTAGCTCTCTTACTCACGATTGTCTGCGCTTTTTCTCCTCTGACATTTATGTCTTTACTCTTGTGGCAATTCATCCTTGTTATTTTCGATGTTGTTGCCTTCAATTCGAAATCTAATCCGTTGAACAAGGAAAATTTCGATCGACGTAATGCTCGTCGTATCGCAATTATCAGCGCACCGTTGATTGTGTGTGCCCCATGGTCTGTGGAGTTCATCCTTCATCCCTCTCGAATTTTGCTTGACCCAGGCATTAATCTGCCCGGTGGGGATGTTTCCTCTCTCTTGCTCACAAATCCAGGTGGTGCAGGTGCTCCACCTTTATGGATTATCACTCCCATCACGGTGATTGCTCTCATTTCAGCATTCGTCAGCCGAACTGCTCGCTTGGGTGAAGTTGCGCTCTTCTTTATTGGATTTGCCACCATCCTTGGCTCCAGACAAATAGCGGGACATGGAACTTTCACACCAGATCAATTGTGGGTAGGTAGTTTGATGGTCGTGCCCACTTTGGTGGCGCTCATTGCTGCAGTGCTGATGGTGGATCACTATGTTCCAGCAATTTCTGAAGCGCATATCGATTATCGCCATATTCTGCTCGGCATCACAAGCATCATTTCAGCGCTATCTCTCGTGCTCTCGGTTGGATGGTGGATCTCTTCTGCAACAAGCGCACCAGTTCAGAAACAGAGAACATCGGCTCTTCCAGCTTTTCTCAGTGCGAGTGCACAAACAGATGAACTCTTCAAGACTTTGGTCTTCAGGGTTGATAACAACAAAATCAATTATTTCATCGCACGAGATGGGGATTTGAAGTTGGGCGAACCCGACGTCATCACGGGACTTACCCCACAAGTCAATCGTGCAGTAGCAGAGCTGGTCTCAGGATCGGGAGTCTCCAGCAGTAGCGTTTTTGCTGAGTATGGAATTCGGTATTTGTTTATGGCACGACCAGTGAATGAGGATCTGGTAAGAACAATTGATGGTGCTGGAGGTTTCACGCGAGCGGCCTCCACTGATGAAGGTATTTCCTGGAAGGTTCCGGGCGCATTAGGACACATATCCTTCTTATCTAGTTCGGGAATGTATTCAGTTCTTCCTAGCGGTGAAATTGGCGCACGTGGAACTCTTTCATCGTCGGGAACAATCATCATCACAGAAAAGTTTGATCGTCGCTGGAAGATGCTTTTAAATGATCAGTATCTACCGGTGAAAGAGACTGAAAACGGAGTTCCGCGATTCATTGCACCTGAACCAGGAGACTTCGTAATCTTTCATGACGCCACGTCGCGACGTGGGTGGATCTCATTACAGATCATCACATTTGTTTCTCTCATCATCCTTGCACTGCCTGCCCGTAGACGTCGCCGAGAGATGAAGGAGGAGGAATTGGCATGACAGATCACAATCAATCCTCAGCCAAGGAAACGCGTGCATCAATCGCGCTCCTGCTATTCATCATCGCTGCGCATATCGCCTATTTGCTTCCTCAAACCAGTCAGATTACGGAAGTAACTCAGTCGTATCCCGCAACTGCATGTCCGGGCCCGATTAGCGAAGCTAAAACCACTGCGCTGTTTCCCAATAAGAACGTGAAGATACGTGATGTTGCCCGAGTGAAATCAGAGCTAAAGAAGAACAATCGAGGTTCATATCCGATTTCTCAAGGAGCAATCCTGGTGGCAGGAAACCCCGCCAATACGATCACTCTTCAGAGTCGTGCTGGAAAGTGGACTTCAGCCACAACATGCACCATCAGTGATTCGGTGGTCTGGTTCGTTGGCGGAACTGCGAATGTCACAAGTCAATCCAAGATCGCTTTAGTGAATAGCGGTCTTAGCGATGCAGTCGTGGATGTTACGAGCTTTTCGGAAAATGGTCCGGCTCGTGCAGTTCCTGTGACGGTTGAGGCTTCATCCGAAAAGATATTACGCATCGACACTCTCGATCCTGGAGCCTCCAGTACTGTCATTCAAGTTAAGACGAGAAGCGGTCGTGTAACCGCCTATCTTTTGGATGAAAGAGTTAAAGGACTGAATAATGTTGGTGCAGACTTTGTCGCGCCAATCAATCAAGCTGCACGTGAAGTCATAATCTCAGCGCTTCCCGTGAGCTTTGGAAATGGAAGCAAAGTCCAACATCGACTACGTATGATGACAACCAGCAAAGTAGACGCGACTGTGAGCGTAGAAGTCATTTCGCCTGAAGGTGTATTCATACCGGTCGGATTTGGCGGGCTCTCACTCAATCCGCAAGAAGTGAGAGATATCAGTCTTAACGAAGTGGATCTTGGCGATAAGACTTTTGCTCTCAAAATTGTTTCTTCAGAACCGATTGTTGCTGGCGTCTTTACTGAGGTGAGAAAAGGGTCTGTCTCAGACTTTATGTGGAGCTCAGGCTCACAACCTTTTGGAAAAGTCGCCTTCAATCTTTATGGTCTTGAACCGCAATTTTCTTTCATAGGGGAGCGGGTCCAAGTTCTTATCTCCTGGCGTACAAATTCAGGTAAGACTGACTCCAAGGTCCTCATAGGTGAGGAGATAGTTAACTGGAAAGCGCCTCCAAACCTCCGACTCATGACTATTACGAATCGATCTGGCGCAGTCGGAAGTCTTACTTGGATGTCGAGTGATGGCGTAACTCATCTGCCCTTGAATCCAGGCACGAATATCGAAAGCGCGACCAAACCTTTGGCGGATGTCACCGTTATACAACCGAAGAACCAGTAATCTCGCCGCATGACAACGTCACCGCGGCCACATGATCGACCACACGGTCGACCAAGCGCATCTGGTCGCCGATGTACGCGGCCGAGTTGTGCTGATCATGCAACGCACACGTTGACCTATATCTATTCGGACTCCACAGCTGTGCTGGGTCCTCTCTCGACTTTTGCCGAACCACACACTTATGACTTATGTACAGATCACTCCGAGCGATTGAAAGTTCCTCAGGGTTGGACTGTCATTAAACATAAACCAGAAGCACACTCACTAGAGCCATCGCCGGAAGATGTTCTTGCAATCGCAGAAGCAGTTCGCCAGTCCGTCAATTTTGAAGTGCCAAAGACGAGCACTCCACCTGAAATTGGACGCCGCGGCCATTTGCGATCCATACCCCATCAAGAGTAATCACAATCAGGATTGAAAAGAGATAGCGCATGTCGCGTGAACTTCTAGACAAAATAATCAAGGCTTACGACATTCGAGGACTTGTTGATGAAGAAGTCACTCCAGATTTCACATTTGCATTAGGAATCGCATTTGCAAAATTTGTTGAACGAGAGCGAGAGCCGGCCACGATTGTGGTTGGTGAGGATATGCGACCATCGTCGCCTGATCTTGCCGGTGCTTTCTCCGATGGAATTACCTCTCAAGGACTCGATGTAATACGAATTGGACTAGCTTCGACAGATCAGTTGTATTTCGCATCTGGTCAACTCAATCTGCCTGGCGCAATGTTCACCGCGAGCCACAATCCCGCGGAGTACAACGGAATCAAACTCTGCAAGAGCGGTGCCCGTCCCATCGGCCAAGAGTCTGGCTTGCTGTGGATTAAAGATCAGATCTTGCTGGGGATGAGTGAGGGTTTTCCGATTCCGAATCGGGTGATGGGCAAAGAGAGTTCCCGTGATCTCTTAGCGGAGTATGTGGACTTTCTCTTTTCGCTATTCCCGTCTGGAGCGTTCTCAGGTGATTTTCTGGAACGTCCCATTCGAATTGCGATTGATGCAGGCAACGGCATGGGCGGTCACACTGCGCCAGCAGTGATGGCGCGAATAAATGCAGTTGTCGATGGAATCTATTTCGACCTTGACGGAACTTTTCCTAATCACGAAGCAAATCCCATCGAAGCAAAGAATCTCATCGACTTACAGAAGTTAGTCAGGGAGAAGAAGGCAGATATCGGCCTGGCTTTTGACGGAGATGCAGATCGCTGTTTCTTGGTTGATGAACGTGGCGAACTAGTTTCGCCTTCTGCACTGACTGCGCTCATTGCTGAACGCGAATTGAAGAAATCACCAGGCGCTCCAATTATCTACAACTTGATCTGTTCACGTGCTGTTCCTGAAGTGATCAATGAAAATGGCGGAATTCCTCTCCGCAGCCGAGTAGGTCATTCGTATATCAAGAAGATGATGGCTGAGAATGATGCAATATTTGGCGGAGAGCATTCTGGTCATTTCTATTTCAAGGATTTCTGGAACGCCGACTCTGGAATGCTTGCAGCCCTGCATGCGATAGCAGCCCTGCTTGAGGAGAAGAGATCACTTTCGCAATTACTTGAGCGGTTTAATCGTTATCCACTCAGTGGTGAGATCAACACCAAGGTTGCTGACCAGAAAGAAGCGATTGCTTCCATCAAAGAGAGCTTTGCTCAATCTCCCGAACCAGTCGATTTCGACGAACTCGATGGCTTAACCGTGACCTCAGCGAAGTGGTCGTTCAATGTGAGGCCTTCTAACACGGAGCCACTCCTGAGGTTGAACGTTGAAGGAGTGACGACTGATGAGATGCTTCGAGTTCAAGATCTGGTGTTGCGCCTAATACGAAGCGGGTAAACTACCAACCTCGCAGTAACTCACATACGCTGGCTTTTGACTTCACTTCAAGGAGAGACCATTGAATCTCGCAACGTCCACCACGCCTAAGCACGACATCGCAAACCCAGCCTTGGCTGCTGAAGGAAAGAAACGCATCGAGTGGGCAGAACGGAATATGCCGGTCTTGGCCCAAATCAGGGAGCGTTTTGAAAAAGAGAAACCATTCACGGGTATTCGCTTTTCTGCGTGCATGCATGTCACTACCGAGACTGCGAATCTCATGAGAACGCTCAAAGCTGGTGGAGCAGAAATTGCGCTCTGCGCTTCAAATCCTCTTTCAACTCAAGATGACACCGCAGCAGCATTAGTTCATGAATATGGCATTAGTGTTTTCGCACGTAATGGCGTTGATCGCGATGGTTATTACTCCCACATCAACGCTTCGTTAGATATTGCTCCGCATCAAGTTTTCGATGATGGCTGCGACCTGGTAAATACTCTTCACACAACACGTACTGAACTTCTACCTAACATCACAGGTGGCTGCGAAGAGACCACTACTGGCGTCATCCGTCTCCAGCAGATGGCCAAAGATGGAGCACTAACTTTTCCAATGATTGCTGTGAACGACACTGACACGAAGCATATGTTTGATAATCGTTATGGAACTGGTCAATCTACAATCGATGCAATCTTCCGAGCCACAAATCAACTCATTGGTGGCAAAGTCTTTGTCGTTGCAGGATTTGGTTACTGCGGAAAAGGTGTGGCTGAACGTGCGCGAGGAATGGGCGCCGATGTCATCATCACAGAAATCGATCCAACCAAAGCTCTTGATGCAATGATGCAGGGCTACCGTGTCATGCCAATGCTTGATGCAGCCAAGATTGGTGACATATTCATTACTGTCACTGGAAATCGCACAGTTCTCACTGCCGAGCACTTCTCTGTCATGAAAGATGGATCAATCTTGGCCAATGCTGGTCACTTTGATATCGAAATTGATGTTGCTTGGCTCGAGAAGAATGCAAAGAAGAATTCTCGAATCCGTCACCAAACCGATGAATATGTTCTCGCTAACGGAAATCGCTTACTCTTGATCGCAGAAGGCCGCCTTGTAAATCTCGGTGCCGCCGAAGGTCATCCAGCCGTCGTGATGGACATGTCCTTTGCGGACCAGGCGCTGACCGCCGAGTGGTTAGTAAAAGAAGCCAAAAACCTAACACCAGGTGTTCACAACGTTCCCACAGCGATTGATAAGGAAGTCGCTCGTTTAAAGTTGAAGAGTATGGGTGCAACCATCGATACTCTGACAGGAATTCAGGACGAATACCTCAACTCTTGGAAGCACGGTAGCTAATGACATCGGTAATGGTCGTTGATGACGATCAAGACCTTGCCGAAATGCTTGGAATCGTCCTTAATGGAGTAGGTATCGAGGTAGATCTTGTCAGTCGTGGCGATGAGGCAGTTGATGTCTTCAAAAATAATCCACCAGACCTAGTCCTTCTGGACATCATGTTGCCGGGCCTTGATGGCATAGAAGTATGTAAACAAATTCGTAAGCAATCCATGCGTGTACCGATTGTCATGCTCACCGCCAAAAGCGATACGCATGACATCGTAAAAGGCCTAGAAGCTGGTGCCGATGATTACATGGTCAAGCCCTTCAAACCTTCAGAGCTCGTAGCTCGCATTCGCACTCGCCTTCGCAGAGCAGGTGGCGAGATTTCCAGTAACCTCACGATTGGCGACTTGGCAATCGACATTGTCGAACACACAGTCACTCGTGGCGGTAAAGAGATTCCCTTGACGCGGCTTGAGTTCGATCTTCTCGTCGCGCTTGCAAAAGAACCAGGACGAGTTTTCACGCGCGAAGCACTTCTAGGTGAAGTCTGGGGTTACCGCCATTCCACCGATACCCGTCTTGTGAATGTTCATGTCCAGCGATTACGAGCAAAAATTGAGCATGATCCTGAGAATCCGACGATTATCAACACGGTTCGTGGGATTGGATACAAGGCGGGCGCAACAGGTCCGCGAGGCTGACGACGACGTGAAGCTCTTCAACATCTTCCGTCGCTCACTATTTCTCAAAGTTTTCACTTTATCGAGCATCATCTCTATTGCACTGATCTATTTCCTCGGCTCAAATCTTTATGTTCGTATTTCCAATGGAATCTTGGACGAAAAGATTGCAGCTTCATTATCTGAAGCTGAATCTGCGATTCAGTACGCCGATTATCGCTTCATTATTGCGAACCTCAATCCTACGACGGATATTGGTACAGTAGTTGAAGAGGTAGTTCGATCAACAAATCTCAGCGCTAAGGATTCTGGACGCGAGATTGCCTTAATCAACTCAAGCGGAAAAGTAATTAGAAATGTCCCAGTCATTTCAACTTCAAATTTTCTTGAGCCTAATTCGATTCCTTCCACATTCCGAGCCCAAGTACAGAACCAAAGTGAGATTCAATGGACTCGAACCCAACTCCGTTATGTCAATGGCGAAATTCTTGATGGCATGGTGATTGGTCGGAAAGTCAGCATTCCACGGGTGGGCAAATATGAAATGTATGTTCTATTTGGTTTTGACGGTCAGCAGCGCACGATTGACTTAATAGGTCGATCTATGTGGGGAACTGGATTTCTTCTGATTGCACTCATCATGATTACTGCATCCGTCGTACTGAGGCAGGTAATCAAACCGGTGAAACAGGCGGCGGAAATTGCTGAACAATTAACCTCCGGTGATCTGCTGAAAAGAATGGAAGTTAAAGGACAGGATGAGGTAGCTCGTCTTGGCACTGCATTCAATGAAATGGCAGATACTTTGGAGCGGCAGATTAGGAGATTAGAGAATCTCTCGCGAGTCCAACAACGTTTCGTTTCTGACGTATCGCATGAACTTCGCACTCCACTGACCACGATTCGAATGGCTGCTGATGTGATTCATGCATCTCGAGAGAATTTTGACCCAGTAATCTCACGCAGCTCAGAATTACTTTTAGCGCAGATAGAAAGATTTGAGAATCTTCTCTCTGAACTTCTTGAGGTGAGTAGGTTTGATGCGGAAGTTGCCGTTCTTTCGCTCGATAGAGTCGACATAGTTGCGCTGGTTCGTCGCTCAGTTGATGACCTTGGATTTGCATTGCGTGAAAAAGATTCAGAGATCAGAATCTACACAGAAGAAGAATCAATCCTTATTGACGCAGATCCTCGCCGAGTAGAGAGAATCATGCGAAATCTGCTCGGGAATGCCATTGATCACGCAGAAGATAAACCCATTGATGTCTCCATCAGAGCCAATGAGAGCGCAGTATCCATCGGCGTACGCGATTACGGCGTTGGATTGTCGCCCCAGCACATCAATCGTGTATTTGATCGATTCTGGCGCGCTGATCCCTCGCGTTCTCGGATTAGAGGTGGCACCGGTCTTGGTCTTTCGATTGCTCGAGAGGATGCACAACTTCATGGTGGTGAGATTCGAGTGTGGGGAGAACTTGGACGAGGCTCTCACTTCATCCTCACAATTCCTAAGTCTCAAGAATCAATCCACATCGAACCTGCGATTTCGGAACTGCCCACAGATTTCCAACTGAAGTAAAGACCTCTATCGACTAATAGAACAATAGGGCGATGTTTCAACACGAATCATCGTGGCTGTCAGATGCGGTCTCAGGTTTGCGATCCTTAGTCTTTCCTAGCATTTGCGTAATGTGCGAAGGTTATGCAGCCCACATTTGCAATCGATGTAATCTTCAATGGTCGAAACCACCACATCTTTTACGTTTTGATGATGTTCCAACAAGCTCAGTTGTTCCGTATTCAAATCAAGTTTCATCCGTTGTTCTTAAAGCAAAGGAAGATGGTAATCGAGTCGCACGACGTCTGATTGCTGAAACCATGTATAGATCAATAGATCTGATTATGGAGAAGAGCCCACAACTACCTTTACTGATGGTGCCAATCCCTTCGTCGCGAAGAGCAATTCGAGAGCGAGGAGAATCGTTTCTTCATCCAATTATGAAGAACATTATTGACATTGCACATAGCAATTCGAGGGATTGGACTTGGAAAGAGATCTTGATACATAAGAAGCGGGTACGTGATCAAGCAGGGCTTGATTCCCGAGAGAGAACTCTAAATGTGAGGGGAGTATTCACAGTGCGAAATGGAGTTTTCGTAGATCGCCCAATCATCGTGGTTGACGATGTCATCACGACGGGCGCCACACTCAGGAATGCGATATCGGCCCTCAACGAGAGAAAAATGACAGTTTTGGGCGCTTCGACCGCGTGTGCGTCTGCCCACCAATTCCTAATACGATAGACCTCTCAATTTCAATGGAAGGCTGATTCGTGGTCGCAATTCTCGACAAGATTCTTCGCGCAGGTGAAGGTCGCGCTCTCAAGCAGCTCGAGAAGATTGCTGTTGACGTCAATGCCCATGAAGCGACTTTTGTCGCAATGAGTGATGACGAGCTTCGTTCCATGACTGGAAAATTCAAAGCTCGTCTAGAAAACGGGGAAGATCTCGATGATCTTCTGCCCGAAGCTTTTGCAGTCGTTCGTGAGGCTTCAAAGCGAACCCTGGGCCAACGTCACTATGACGTTCAAATCATGGGTGGAGCCGCGCTTCATCGTGGCAATATCGCTGAAATGCGAACCGGTGAAGGAAAGACCTTGGTTGCGACTCTTCCTTCATACCTCAATGCACTTTCAGGACGAGGAGTGCATATCGTCACGACTAACGACTATCTAGCAGAACGCGATAGTGAATGGATGGGGCGTATTCATCGATTCCTCGGACTCAAAGTCGGAGTAATTCTTGCTTCTATGACTCCAGCAGAACGTCGCACCCAATATGCGGCGGATATCACCTACGGAACGAATAATGAATTTGGTTTCGACTACCTTCGTGACAATATGGCGTGGAATTTGGTTGATTGCGTGCAACGCGAACACAATTTTGCGATTGTTGATGAAGTTGACTCGATCCTTATTGACGAAGCACGTACACCCTTGATTATTAGTGGCCCAGCTGACAAGGCCACGAAGTGGTACGTGGAGTTTGCGAATATTGCAAATCGCCTGACTAGAGGAGAGCACTACGAAGTCGATGAGAAGAAGCGAAATGTAGGTATTATCGACGCCGGCGTTACTCGAGTCGAAGAACTGCTTGAGATAGAAAACCTCTATGAAGCGGTGAATACACCGATGATTGGCTATCTCAATAATGCACTGAAGGCTAAAGAACTATTCAAACGCGATCGTGATTATGTAATCATGAATGGCGAGTTACTCATTGTCGATGAGCACACCGGCCGCGTGCTCTCTGGGCGACGTTATAGCGAAGGCCTGCATCAAGCTCTCGAGGCAAAAGAGCGCGTTGAAATCAAGGACGAGAATCAGACGCTTGCCACAATTACTTTGCAGAACTATTTCCGCATGTACGACAAGTTATCTGGCATGACGGGTACGGCAATGACCGAAGCCTCTGAATTTATGCAGATTTACAAGCTTGGTGTTATCCCGATTCCCACAAATAAGACTATGCAAAGAATGGATCAATCAGATCTGGTTTTTAAGACTGAAGATGCGAAGTTCGAAGCAGTTGCCAACGACATCATGGAACGCCATCGCAAAGGGCAACCCGTTCTTGTAGGAACTGTAAGCGTTGAAAAGTCCGAAGTTCTCTCACAAGCGCTGCGCCGCAAAGGAATTCCTCATGAAGTGCTGAATGCAAAGCAGCATGAACGAGAAGCCGCAATCATCGCTCGTGCAGGAACTATTGGAGCGGTAACAGTCTCAACCAATATGGCTGGCCGCGGTACTGACATCATGCTGGGCGGTAACCCCGAATTTATGGCGGATTACGAACTCCAAAGACAAGGAATATCTCCCGTTGAGAACGCAGAGCAATATGAAAATATGTGGCCGGCTGAATTGGCAAAGCAGAAAGCCGCTGTCACCAAAGGTCATGAAGAAGTAGTTGCGCTTGGTGGACTTTATGTACTTGGCACTGAACGTCATGAATCGCGTCGAATCGATAACCAGCTTCGTGGACGTTCTGGTCGTCAAGGTGACCCAGGTGAATCTCGTTTTTATCTCTCGCTTCAAGATGAATTGATGCGTCGATTTAATTCCGCTCTTGTTGAGAGATTCCTGACTGCAGCAGGAATTCCAGAAGATACCCCGATTGAATCCAAGATGGTCACCAACGCGATCAAATCTGCGCAAACACAAGTTGAATCGCAAAACTTCGAGATGCGTAAGAACGTCTTGAAATATGACGACGTTATGAATCGCCAACGCGAGGTCATTTATCGCGAGCGACGCGAAGTCCTTGAAGGTGCGGATATCAAAGATCAAGTACTCGGCTTTATTGAAGACACAATTCGCGGATACGTGGGCGTTGCTACCAGCGAAGGCTTCCCAGAAGAGTGGGACCTCAACCAACTCTGGACAGTACTTAAATCGACCTACCCCATCTCATTCCCCGTCGAAGAACTTGAAAACGAAGTTGGTGGTCGATCCGGCCTCGATGCTGATTTCCTTGCGCAAAGAATTACCGACGACATTTTGGCGGCATATGCCAAACGTGAATCTGAATTAGGCGTCGACGTCACCCGAGAACTAGAGCGAAAAATTCTTCTGTCAGTTCTGGACCGTAAATGGCGTGAACATCTCTATGAAATGGATTATCTCCAAGAGGGAATTGGTCTTCGCGCTATGGCGCAACGAGATCCGCTGGTTGAGTATCAGAAAGAAGGCTTTGATCTCTTCTCGGCGATGATGGATGCAGTTAAAGAAGAGATGGTCGGATTCCTATTCAACGTTGAAGTCAAAATTGAAGATAAACAAGTGGAAGCTAAAGGCGTTGAACCAAGTGCGCCTAGCCAACAACTTCGTTACTCCGCACCGAGCGAATCAGGCGGGGTTGTGTCCACAGGTAATAGCGATGGAGTTTCGCGAAACGCACCATGTCCTTGCGGTTCTGGGAAGAAATATAAACGCTGCCACGGCGCCTCATAAGATTTCTAATTCAGTACACAACCATTTTCTATCTACGCCTTCAAATCGTGCGGCAAGTACTCTCACCCTTTCACTAAACACCAGCGTTACCGTCACTTCGACCACTCCTTCAATCGGTTGATGGCGATGGAATTTCCTTATTTTTGGCACTTCCTTTAATAGGCCGATCTTTTTCAACAGTGAGTTATAGGTGAACCGATGAGTAGAGCGAGCGACTTGTTGTATTGATCGTCGCCCCGCAAGAATTTCGAGAATGCTCACTACATACGTCAATGTCCATCGCTCAATATTTGGCAACTCGCTTAGAGGTGAAGGATTTGGGGCAAAGTCAGGATCGTAAGACTCACCATGTGAAGTGGGGACAAGGTAGAGCTTGTGGGCTTTCCCAGTCGATTCTCTCTCATGTGCAGTTTGATGAGATGTATCGAATCCGGGTGAATACAGACTGAGCATCGGCTGGATAGCGTGAAGCACGTTGTTCATCGGAGGATTCTGGATAAACAAATCCACTGCGCTCTCATACGAAAGTATGAGATTGATTGACCTCGTAAACGACTATTCATCTCCCATGAAGAAAAGATTCAATGAACTTGAAGATCCACATGAATTTGCCCCCGCCACCTTTGAAAAGCTGAATAAGAAGCGCAAAAGCAACGTCAGTGAATGGCGAAGAGGAATTGACTTTCGAATGCTTCTGGGCGGTTTACTCATTGCCGCATCGTTCATATCTGCCTACGTAATCTCACAATCAACAAGTCGAATGGTCACGGTATGGAGCGCTAACGTTGATTTGGCCCCGGGGGAAACTCTTGAAGAGAGCGACATTTCCATCTCTCGTGTCGCTTTAACAGATAAAGCAGAGTACTACCTCAACAGCGAGCGTGCGATTGTTGGTGCTCACGTCATTCGAGAAATTAAATCCTCTGAATTGATTCCAGCATTTGCAGTCTCAGAGAATCCTCCTTCACAATTGAAAAAGGTTCCAATCTCAGTAAGTGAACTCCGCATCCCTGTTGGAATAGCATCTGGAGCAGTTGTGGACGTTTATGGAATATCTCGCAGTTCCTATGATTCTCCAAGTTATGAGAGCGATAAATTAAAATCCAAATTACTCTTAGTTGATGTCGCAGTTGATTCAATCAATCGAGCAGCAAGTAAGTTAGGTGGCGAAATAGGGCTCACGTTGTTGGTTTCCTCCGATGATGTTGGCAGATTCGTGAATGCCATCTCTGAATTTGAATTCATCTTGGTTCGAAGCGCGTGACCATTACCTTTGCGACCGCGGTCAGCTCTCATGAATGTGAAGACCGGATCATTGCAGCACTGACTGCACAAGGATTTCTTCTTAAGTTTAGAGCGGTGACTCCTTCAGACCTCGAAGATTATGTTGAGATGCTTGACGATAGTGAGCGAACATTGCTGATATTTGATGAAACTTTTAGAGCTCCCGCCCGCAAGATCAAAGTAGCTAAAGATAGTCAACTCGCGCTTATGCACGTTGAGTCATCCGCGACATGGTCTGAAGAAGAAATAGCTCGGTCAGCTCATGAAGCGCTTCGTCAACCATCAGGTGTAAGTTCCTATGCACCTCGAAGCCAACCACGAGGGAATTGGTATGGAGTAGTCGGGACAAGTGGATCACCAGGCATAAGCACGATGGCAATCAACATCGCAGCTGAACTTTCCCAGAAACTCCCTATCCATATTGTTGATGGCGATAGTCGAAATCAAGATCTCCACATTCTTCTTGGCGCGCGCCGTGAAGGCAAAAGCGCGCTAACTTCAACACTTTCATTGATGACGCTAGCAAGCGATGTCGATCGCCAGTATCTGGAGGAAGATGAGTCGAAGATTGCATTGATAGATATTGGCAAGAGCCCCAGATTTCATAGCGATTTATTTTCGGATAGAAGAATGAATATGCGAAATACTCTTAATCTCATCACGCAGAGTCATCATTTGATCTATGTTATGCAACCAGAAAATCGGGCTCTAATGGAACTCGATTTATTCTTGAAATTTGCAGAGCAGGAGCTTGCAGCCAATCAAATAACGTTTCTTCTGAATAAGATGGGAAGTTCGACTCGACACAGGGGGATACTGCGAAGTCTCAAGAATCGGATCGCAGATCAAGCTCTATTTATAGTGCCACGAGATTATGCGCTCTTTGATCGGGCACAAGCCCGTTACGCAACATTGGCTGAAGTTGGCGCACGTACCTCCGCGAGGCGAGCCATCGCAGACTTATCGATTTATCTCAGTAAATCAATGTGAGTACTCTTTGGTCTATGCCATTTCGTCACTTAGTCGAGGGTTCCGAATCTTTGAATCATGAGGATGTCGTGCGTCTTGGTGAGCTCGTGGCTGAATGGCAACTTCTTGCCGACATATCTTTTGCTGATTTAGTTCTCTGGATTCCTCGTCGAAGCGATCCAAAGAGTTGGCCTGAGGGACACCGCGCGATTGCTCAAATTCGACCCATGACAGCTGCGACTGTCTTCACCCAAGATCTGATCGGAACGGAAGTTGGCTGGGGTGCACGACCTCATATTGATCATGCCTTATCAACAGGAGAAATAGTCCGCGATACTCAAGCGGAGCAGATAGGTGAACTGCGCATCAAAGAAGAGACAATTCCCGTTTTCTTCGATGGCAGAGTTATTGCTGTTATCTCACGTCATCGAAATCTAGAGACGATGAGGACTCCATCTCGACTAGAGCTCAATTACAGAGAGATCGCAAACCATATCTACCGCATGATTGCAGAAGGAAACTTTCCAGTTAAAGACAATGTTTATCTTGCTGAAGCTGCTCCTCGAGTGGGCGATGGACTCGTCAGACTTGATGTTGATGGAAATGTGGTTTTTGCCAGCCCAAATGCTCGCTCTGCATTTAGCAGAATCGGTTGGGAGCGCGATCTTGAAGGAAATATCTTGGGAGAAGTGCTCGATTCCCTCGCTTCAACCTGGGAGGGGATTCAACCTCGTGAAGAGAATTGGCGAGTTTCGATGAGTGGAAAGAACTTACGCCGCGATGAATTCGAGAATTCAAGCGGAGTGATCGATCTTTTGGCTATACCGCTCACAGAGGGATCAAATCGAATTGGAGCTGTGGTCTTAGTCCATAACGTGACTGAACTTCGGCGCAAAGATCGAGCGCTCATAAGCAAAGATGCCACGATTCGAGAGATACACCACCGAGTGAAGAACAATTTGCAAACCGTCTCGGCTTTATTGCGCCTGCAATCAAGGAGAATTGACGACCCGAATGCGAGCGCTGCTATAGAAGAAGCTGTTCGACGAGTCGCTTCAATTGCGCTAGTCCATGAAACTTTATCTTCGAGTTCTCAAGACTCGGTTCAATTCGATGAAGTCATCTCCAAGATTATCCAAAGCGCAGCAGAATTAAGTGCCCGGCCCAATCAGATTGCGATGAGAAAAACGGGGGAGTTTGGCTCCATCCCTTCTTTGGTGGCGACTCCGCTTGCATTGGTTCTTACCGAGTTAATCCACAATGCATTGGAACATGGCGTCGCAGAAAAGGGTTCATCCGTCACGGTCAATGTCGTTAAAGATGTCACCAAAGATGGGACTTTAATGAAGGCATCTGTTATCGATGATGGAGCAGGTATTCCAGAAGACTTCTCATTAGAGAAGAACACTAACCTTGGACTTCAGATTGTTCAGACGCTAACATTGAACGAACTTGCGGGGGCGATTGAATTCATCAAACCACCGAAAGGAACAGAAGTAAGAATTACATTTCCAATTGTTCGCCAGTGAGCAATTGGAATTATTCAGGAAGTGAATTCTCCATCAACCGCGCGCGATTACGCGCGGCACGACGTTTCATAGCCCGGCGCTCGTCCTCAGAGAGTCCACCCCACACACCTGAATCTTGACCACTTTCAAGGGCCCACTGCAGACATGGTTCGCGAACTTCACAGCGCACACAAACTTTTTTCGCTTCTTCAATTTGTGCGATCGCAGGGCCGGTGTTACCGACGGGAAAGAACAACTCAGGATCGACATCACGACATGCTGCGCGATGGCGCCAATCCATAGTCATTGCTAACTCGCTTCCTCGAAGTGATATGAAAACTACGTCGTAGTTCCATCTGTATTCAGGCGCTAGTGGACAAGTCGGTCTCCTGGAAGGCGATGCTTGTTGCCCGAATGGGCTTGAATACTGAAGTAATTCTCCCGTGAAGAAAGTTCGAACTCAAGAGTCTGTGACGGCAATTTGATGGAAATGAGGGTGAGTTACGCCATGACACCGCTGAAAATCCATGAAAACTGATAACAGTAGTTGTGCCCCCGACAGGATTCGAACCTGTGCACCCGCCTCCGGAGGGCGGTGCTCTATCCCCTGAGCTACGGGGGCGCTTTCGAGAAGATTATCAGTGATTCTTCATGCCAAGATGCGCTCGTGAATCAACGCGCATATTTTGCAACTGGATGTTTCTGGGGAGCTGAACGTCGCTTTTGGAATCTACCAGGAGTCATCTCTACATCAGTTGGATACATGGGCGGGACTCGTCCCTCTCCTTCGTATGAACAAGTGTGTACCGGCACAACGAACCATGCTGAAACGGTCGAAGTTGTGTATGACCCTTCGAAAATTACTTACCAACGTCTGCTTCAAGAGTTCTGGACGATGCATGATCCAACGTCCCTCAATAGACAGGGTGGAGATATAGGTACCCAATACCGAAGTGCGATTTTTACAACGAGCGATGAACAGATGATTGACGCAGTTAATACTCGCGAGATCTACAACGATGAGCTACAGCGTCAAGGCTACTCTGAAATCGTCACCGAAATTCAGGAAGCATCACCGCATACATATTGGTTAGCTGAGGAATATCACCAACGCTATTTGGAGAAGAATCCAAATGGTTATGACTGTCATTCGACTACCGGGGTTCCATTCCCCGTAATGAATTAGATTTCTACTTACCAGAAACTTTCGAGAGGCAACAATCATGCAACCAGGCTCGGATCTTCCCAAGATAAATCCTGCAACGGGTAAACCGTTTCCCATCCAACTCGATGACCAGAAGCTGAAAAGTGAATTAGACCCGCTCTCTTTCGATGTATTGCGCAAAGCTGGTACGGAAGTCGCCTTCACTGGGAAGTATTACGAGACAGAAACTATTGGCGTCTACAAATGTAAAGCATGCGCTGCAGAGCTTTTTCGCAGCGAGAATAAGTTCCATTCAGGTTGCGGCTGGCCCTCATTTTATGCACCAACGAAAGATGATGCGGTAATCCTCTTGGAAGATCGATCACTAGCGCCTCGTATCCGCACTGAAGTTCGCTGCGCTTCTTGTGGTTCTCACTTGGGACATGTCTTTGAAGGCGAAGGTTATGCAGTTCCTACTGATCAACGCTGGTGTATCAATTCTGTTGCTCTAGTCCTTGAACCAAAACAGAACTAGCTACATAACGTCCAGTGCGCGCCAGCAATACCAAGCCACATGACTGCGAAAAGGCGAATATTTCGCACCCATCTTCTCTAGCTTTTGAGGTTCAATTTCGGCGCGCATCCGATGAATCTTCTCCCATCCACGCCGAACACCGAGATCACCAACGGGCCAGATATCGGGACGGCCCAATTGAAACATTAAAAACATCTCTACCGTCCAGCGACCAATTCCAAAGAGCGGCAAGAGATGTCCCACAATCTCCTCATCAGTGAGTCGATGTAGCGAAGACATAGGAATGTCTCGCGACACTGTGGCATGGGCAAGTTCTGTGATGGCTCGAGCCTTTGCTTCTGAACATCCAGCGCTACGTAATTGCGCTTTCTTTAAATCTGCGATTCGTCGAGGATTGAGGCTTCCTCCTGCAAGGTTCTCAACCCGGCTGATGATTGTGGCTGCGGCCTTAGTAGAAAGTTGTTGAGAGAGGATTGATGATGCCAACGACGCAAAATTGCTTTCACTCCGACCTCTTTTCCCCGAGCGAGCGCCAAGGGTGCAGAATCCGGAAGCTTTGATCACGGGATCAAATCGAGGATTGATCGAGATGATAAGCCGCGCCGCTTTACGCGCCTCTACGAGGGTTGTGTCTTTGATGTGAGCGGTCATAGGTTGACGTTATCAGGGGAGCATCTAGTCATTTTCAGATTTGCAGTCTATTTTTAGCCACTTGCAGTGATTTTCATCGAGGTAAGAACGATTTCCAGTTCGGAGGTGGAAGAGTTTCATGGCAGTTGGAATTAAGGAAGTTGCAACTGAAGCGGGCGTCTCCATCGCTACCGTCTCCCGCGCGTTGCGCGGCCTTCACCACGTCAATCCTGAAACTCGAAAAAAGATTCTTGATGCAGCTGAGAAGTTGAAGTATCCGATTCCACAAGGCTCGGCAAAGTCTATCTACGGGCGCACCAACTCGGTAGGAGTTGTTGCTCCATATATTTCTCGGTGGTATTTCGCGCAAGTAATCAATGGGGCGGAACAAGCCTTACGCGAAGCAGGACTTGATCTCCTGCTCTATAACTTCTCCCAGATGAAAGGTCGCGAGCGACTCTTCCAGCATCAGTTACTCAAGGGTCGTGTTGATGCGCTTGTTGTCATAAGCCTTCCTCCAACTGAAGAGGAATTTGAGTCCATGCTTGGCCTAGGGATTCCCATCGCGTTGGTAGGAATGCATCATGCCCAATGTTCGAGCGTCGCCATCGATGATGTCGCAGGCGCACGGACTGCAACCCAACATCTCGTCAATCTTGGCCACAAGAAGATTGGTTTGCTGTCGGGTAGACCAGACGATCCTTTTGGATTTAGCGTGCCACAAGATCGTCGTAATGGCTTCATGCAGGTTCTTGCCGAAAGTGGCTTGGAATGGAAACCCTCACGTGAAGTTTATGGAGATTTCACTATGCATGGCGCAAGTCGTGCAATGGATGATCTCCTTGCTCGACCAGATCGACCAACAGCAATTTTCGCCCAATCAGATGAGATGGCACTTGGAGCGCTTCAAGCGATACGTCGTAACGGTTTGAAAGTGCCCGATGATATTTCCATTATTGGATTTGATGGCCATGAGATGGCGGAATTCTCAGATCTCACGACAATCGAACAACCCGTGCAATTGATGGGAGAGATGGCAGCCTGGTCCATCATGGAACGTTTAAAGTCACCCAAGAGCGAGTCGCATTCACTCACCCTTCCCACAACATTAGTCGTGCGAAATTCGACACGTCGACTCGATTAGTTTCTTACCTTGAATAATCCTTCTGTCACAACTCGCACACATTGGTGGCGAAATTCCGCCATCTATCAGGTCTATCCGCGCTCGTTCCAAGATTCGAATAACGATGGCGAAGGAGATCTGCGTGGCGTGATCTCACGATTGGGATATTTGAAAGAACTAGGAATTGATGCGATTTGGCTCAGCCCTTTCTATCGATCACCAAATAAAGATGG
>JBJTHB010000024.1:0-3078 GCA_046094245.1 Actinomycetota bacterium | reverse complement strand
GCCCTAAAGGCCGAGAGAGGATAAAGTGCCATGGAAACGTCAGCGCTCTTCAACTCTTCAAGGGTAAAGAGTGGAGTGAGTCCAAACTCAGTGATGTTTGCAAGTACAGGGACTTTGACTGCCGCAGTAAATCTCTTGTAGTCCTCGAGATTACGAATGGCTTCGGGGAAGATAGCATCTGCACCTGCGGCAACATATGCCAGAGCTCGATTGATTGCAGAATCCATTCCCTCACCTGCAATGGCATCGGTACGAGCGATGATCACAAAGGGATCATCACCTCTGGCGTCAACGGCAGCGCGAATTCGATCAACCATCTCTTCTTTCGAAACTAATTCCTTATTGGGGCGATGGCCACAGCGTTTTGCGCCAACCTGATCCTCTATATGCGCCCCAGCTGCTCCTGCAGAAATCAATGATGTGATTGTACGAGCGATGTTGAATGCCGATGGCCCGAATCCCGCATCAATGTCGACAAGAAGGGGCAAAGAGCAGACGTTAACGATTCGACGTACATCGACGAGGACATCTTCTAGAGTTGTGATTCCCAAATCTGGCAAACCTAGCGAGCCAGCAGCAACTCCTCCGCCAGAAAGATAGATTGCTCGATAGCCAGCGCGTTGGGCAAGTAAAGCGTGATTGGCATTGATAGTTCCGACAATCTGTAGTGGCGACTCAACAGAGATTGCTTCGCGAAGTAGTTGTCCGGTTGGCTTCGACACGTTACTAACCTATCACCGAGTCTTTCACTCGTAATAATTCCAGTGCTGCGACTGTTGCGTCGTAACCTTTATCTTCTGAACTTCCCGAAACTCCACTTCGAGCGATGGCTTGAGTCACAGTATCTACAGTCAAAACCCCAAAGCCAATCGGCTTGCTTCGAGCAAGTGACACATTCATGATTCCTTGAGTCACACCCTGGCACACATAATCGAAATGTGGCGTCTCTCCACGAACTACAACTCCGAGAACCACTGCTGCATCAGCTCCGGCGTCAAGTGCATATTGGGCAGCAAGCGGGAGTTCGAATGAGCCAGGAACGTGAATTACTGGGCCAATATCGATCTTTGCCTGTGACATTGCACGTTGTGCACCTTCAACGAGTGCATCACAAATCTCTCGATGCCAACGAGCAGAGATAACAGCAACTTTGAACTTACTAAAGTCTCCAAGATTGATACTTGGTGCAATACCGGCCATCAGTTATGTCCTAATCTCTCGCGTTTAGTGTCGATATAACGTTGATTAAATGGGTTTGTCTCTCCATGCAGTGTTTGCGATGTGACGTGGATGCCTGCATCTTGAAGCGTTTGGAGCTTGATTGGGTTGTTGGTCAAAAGAGTCACATTGAGAATCCCAAGTGACCTAAGAATTTCTGCTGCATCGTTAAAGTCTCGTTCGTCAACATCATGGCCAAGCGCCAAATTCGCCTCAACAGTATCTAGCCCCTGATCTTGGAGTTCATATGCGCGAATCTTCTCTGACAGACCAATCCCGCGACCTTCTTGATCACGAAGGTAGATGATGAGTCCTGCGCCAGACTCCTCGATTAATTCCATCGCTCGTTGAAGTTGGGAACCGCAATCGCACCGCATTGAGCCCAATACGTCGCCGGTGAGACATTCGGAATGGACTCTCACCAATGTTGGCTTCTGTGTAGTGCGTTGTGAAACCAGGTCTTGATTTTCTAAATCTAATCCGAATTTAAGGATTGCATGATCTACTCCCCCGCGACCAAGGTACGTTGTGATTTTCCACGTTGTTTTCGATGATCGAGGTAAATCCGCCCAATGTAATGCAGGTGTCTCACTCTTTATCGAAACTGAGTTCGTCACAACTTGAAGAAGTTCAGCGATAGTAAGGATAGGTATATCTTGTTTGCGAGAGAATTCTTGAAGCTCTGCACCTCGCATCATCGATCCATCTTCATTAACTAATTCGCTAATGACGCCGACTTCGACATCTCCAGCTAGACGACATAACTCAACTACGGCTTCGGTATGGCCCTGTCGCCCCTTCAATCCAGATTCATGAGCAATCAATGGGAAGATATGACCAGGTCTGATGAAGTCTTCAGCTGTTGCGCGTCCATCGGCGAGCAAAGCAATAGTTCGAGCACGTTCCTCGGCGCTGATTCCAGTGGTAATTCCTTCTTTTGCATCTACCGTCACAGTAAAGGCGGTGCGCTTCGTATCCTGATTGTTTTTCACCATCAAAGGCAGATGTAGTTGGCGAGAACGTGCTTCCGTCATTGCCACACAAATAACGCCTGAGGTGTAGCGAATCATGAAGGCAATTTTCTCTGTGGTGGCAGCGCTTCCTAGTAGAAATAAGTCTCCCTCATTTTCACGCTTCTCATCATCAGTGACAATCACAAAGCCACCATGCTTAAAGCGTTCTAGTGCAAGATCAAAATGGCTTGTGCTCACTGCTTATCTCCTCGCGCTGACAACAGGCGTTCTACATATTTTGCTAGGACATCAACTTCGATATTCACATCATCACCAACACGTCTAGTACCAAGCGTTGTCTTTGCCAATGTTTCGGGAATTAGCCACATTGTTGCTTCATGGAGGGAATCATCGATGCTACCGATGGTAAGCGAGACGCCATCAACACAGATTGAGCCTTGATTGACGACGTACTTAAGTAAATTACTTGGGACAGTTATGGCGAATCTTTGCCACTTGTCGCCAGGTTCATTTGCGACGATCTTTGCTACGCCATCTACATGCCCTTGAACGATGTGCCCACCAAGTCGAGCATCAGCTCTCGTTGCCAGCTCAGCATTGACTCGAGTCCCTACATCCAATCGACCAAGGTTGCTTAGTTTGAGCGTTTGAATCATGACATCGACGGTGATCAGATTCCCGACGATACGTGTGACAGTGAGGCAGACGCCATTAATAGAAATAGAGTCACCAACGCCCATGGATTCTGCCAATTTCGTTTCTATCGTGAGGATCGATGACTCCTCGCCACGTTCGATTGCGTGAATAGTTGCGACATCTTGAACTAATCCTGTGAACATCTACCGCACTCCTTCCTGCAGAAATTCTTCTTGGAATAAAGCAGTGC
>JBJTHB010000023.1:0-3786 GCA_046094245.1 Actinomycetota bacterium | reverse complement strand
CACGATCCTGCTACGAACGTCCTTGATCGGATCTCTATTGCTCTTCAAGGTTCAGTTCGCCCCGGTTTTGTCATTGAGAAAATCAGTGCGAAAGATCTCCCCGCTAAGTCATCGACAGATGATGCTGTAGTTCAGCGCGTAAGGGCGACTGTCTCTGACGTAACTCATCTTCAGATTGCCAAAGAATCTCTGATCGAAGAGCCAATCATTTTGACTCGTAGCGCCGGAAATCAATCAGAGTTCTCGCGTACCGTCATTACTGCCGGCGCACATAGCAAATCAACCGTAATCGTAGAAAACTCTGGAAATGCAACGCTTGGTGAAGAAATTGAAATTCGTTTGGAAGCTGGATCTAATCTCACCTTTATCACTCTGCAGGAATGGAGTGAGAGTTCTGTTCACCTCGGGCGCCATCATGCAATCGTGGGGAGAGATGCAACTTTCAATTCGATTACTGTCACCGTAGGTGGATCGCTCGTGCGCCTACTTCCAACAGTTGAATATTCAGACCAAGGCGGAAGCGCTGAATTACTTGGACTCTACTTCGCCACCGATGGCCAACATCTCGAGCACCGCGTGCATGTCGAACATGGGATTCCCAATGCCAAGTCTCGAGTCACATACAAAGGCGTTCTAGCTGGGGATCAAGCTAGAACGGTATGGATCGGCGATGTCTTCATCCGAGGAAATGCCGAAGGCACTGATACCTACGAACTAAACAAGAACCTCTTACTCACAGATGGCGCTCGTGCTGACTCTGTCCCAAATTTGGAGATTGAAACGGGTGAGATTGTCGGAGCAGGCCATGCAAGTACTACTGGACGCTTTGATGATGAACAACTCTTCTATTTGATGTCGCGCGGAATTCCAATGTCAGAAGCGCGACGTCTTGTCATTCGTGGGTTCTTCACCGAGATCATCAGCAAGATAGGCAACGAAACAATTGAAGAGCGCTTGATGGCTCGAATTGATAGTCAGCTTGAAAGGGTTGGGGCTTAAATGTCGTCAACACACATCGCCTTCTCATCTCTCGCAGATGGAAAGCCACAGAAGATATCTCTTGGGAACAAGGATGTCTGTGTTGCTCGCATAGGTGAAGAAGTATTCGCTGTTGCTGATATGTGCACGCACTCCGAAGCCTCGCTTTCCGAGGGGGAGATCAGCAATTACAAGATTGAATGCTGGCTTCATGGCGCAGAATTCGATCTTCGAAGTGGCGAAGCGATGACTCCGCCAGCAGTTGAAGCGCTAGAAACATTTGAAGTTCGTCGTGACGGAGATACCGTCACGATTTCCCAGAAATAAGACGTCAAGGAGAAGCATAAATGTCACAGCTGGTCATTAAAAATCTTCAGGTTGGAGTAGAAACCGAATCTGGAATGACAGAAATCCTCCGCGGCGTTGACCTCACTACCAATTCTGGGGAAGTACATGCAATCATGGGTCCAAACGGATCCGGAAAATCAACGCTTGCTTACTCGATCGCAGGACATCCGAAGTACACCATCACAGGTGGCAGCGTCACTCTTGATGGCGCAGATGTATTAGAGATGAGCGTTGATGAGCGTGCGAAGGCCGGTCTCTTTCTCGCTATGCAATATCCAGTCGAAGTACCGGGTGTCTCAGTAGCAAATTTCTTGCGTACCGCCGCAACCGCGCTACGTGGTGAAGCGCCAAAAGTTCGTACCTGGGTTGGCGAAGTCAAAGAGGCAATGAGCAAGCTTGCGATGGACCCAGCGTTCTCTGAACGAAGCGTTAATGAAGGATTCTCTGGTGGCGAGAAGAAGCGCCACGAGATTCTCCAGATGGAACTTTTGAAGCCAAAGATTGCGATCCTTGATGAGACTGATTCAGGTCTTGATGTTGATGCGTTGCGCATCGTTTCAGAAGGTGTCAATCGCGTGAAATCCGAACAGAACCTCGGCATCATGCTGATTACTCACTACACCCGTATTTTGCGTTACATCAAACCTGATTTTGTGCATGTCTTTGCGGGCGGAAAGATCGTCGAAGAAGGCGGACCAGAACTTGCTGAACGTTTGGAAGAGAAGGGGTACGCGCAATACGTGAAAGCGTAATTGCTCGACATCGTGGCCTCACTAGATATTTCGTCGGTTAAACGCGACTTTCCAATCTTGTCGCGCAAGATCCGCGAAACTCAGCGTTTGGTCTATCTGGATAGTGGCGCAACCTCTCAAAAGCCAAATTCTGTTCTCGATGCAGAACGTGATTTTTACACTCAACATAATGCTGCGGCGCATCGGGGTGCGCACCAATTAGCCGAAGAAGCAACGGAGCTCTATGAAGGCGCACGTTCAAAAGTGGCTGCGTTTATTGGGGCGGATGTGGAAGAAGTTGTCTTCACCAAATCAGCAACCGAAAGCATTAATGCCATCGCATATTCGATGGGAAATGCCCCAGCTGGCTCCCGCTTCCACATTTCTCATGGTGATCGAATTGTCCTGTCTGAGATGGAACATCATGCGAATCTGATTCCTTGGCAAGAACTGGCTAAGCGCACAGGAGCTGAGCTCGTCTGGTTCAAAGTTACCGACGAGGGACGACTCGATGTATCAAACATGAACGACCTCATCAATGAGCGCACCAAAGTCGTCGCTCTAACTCATCAATCCAATGTATTGGGAACAATCAATCCACTGGAGGAATTGGTGGAACGAACACATGCAATGGGAGCGCTTTTTGTGCTCGACGCATGCCAATCAGTGCCGCATTACAAAGTTGATGTGAAGGCGCTCGACATTGATTTCGTCGCCTTCTCTGGTCACAAAATGCTTGGACCGACCGGAGTGGGAATTCTTTGGGGCCGGAAAGAATTGCTTGATTCGATGCCACCGTTCTTAACCGGAGGTTCGATGATTCAGACTGTCACGATGGAGTCTGCTACATATCTAGAAGCTCCGAAAAGATTCGAAGCTGGCGTTCCAAATATGGCACAAGCAGTTGGTCTCGGGGCTGCAGTGGATTACTTATCTGCGCTTGGACTTGGACCTATCCATGCTCATGAAACGGAATTGACCAGAGCCGCAATCACAGGACTGCAAACCATCGCAGGACTCACAATCATTGGTCCAACAGACATGACTTTGCGCGGGGGAGTTGTGTCCTTCGCCATCGAGGGAATACATCCACACGACCTTGGTCAAGCGCTTGATAGTTATGGAATTGCAGTCCGCACAGGACATCACTGTGCATGGCCGTTGATGAAAAGATTCAAAACTGTAGCCACGACTCGTGCTTCCTTTTATCTCTACAACGACCTTGCTGATGTGAATGCGCTCGTCGATGGTGTGGAACGCGCTCGAAAGTATTTTCTGGAGCGCTGATGGAACTCGATTCGCTATATCAAGAAGTGATCTTGGAGCATTACAAGAGACCTCTCCATAAATCACTCAAGACAAACCCAACAATTCAAGTTCAGCACATCAATACTTCGTGTGGTGATGAGATAACTCTCAACCTTCATACCGATGGCACAGTTATTCAAGACATTACTTGGGATGGTATTGGTTGTTCGATTTCACAAGCGAGCACTTCTGTCGTTTCTGACTTGGTCCGCGGCAAGAGCATCGTTGATGCGCTCTCGACTATCGAAGCGTTTCAGGCGATGATCCAGAGCAAAGGCGCTGACTCTGGGAATGAGGATGTTCTCGGAGACGGAGTCGCCTTTGCTGGCGTCGCAAAGTTCCCCGCTCGAGTAAAATGTGCACTCTTGGGGTGGATGGCTACGAAAGACGCAATCTCCCAATCACAATCGAAGAATGAGAG
>JBJTHB010000022.1:0-6299 GCA_046094245.1 Actinomycetota bacterium | reverse complement strand
GTGGATGCCACAAGCGCCGCCGGTGGACTCGTTGTCGACGCAAAAGAATTTGATACTTACTACTTTGCGCCACAAAAATCATTCGCCTCTGATGGGGGTCTATGGCTCGCTCTCATGAGCCCGGCTGCCATCGCTCGAGTTGCAAAGATTAAAGAAACTGGACGTTGGGTCCCTGCATTTTTCGATCTCACCATCGCCATCGAAAACTCACGTCTTGACCAGACCTACAACACCCCTGCAGTTGCTACGTTGATGTTGCTTGCTGACCAAATTGAATGGATGAATAACAACGGCGGAATGAATTTTGCCGCAGGTCGCTCAGCAAAATCAGCGGAGATTATGTACAGCTGGGCCGAGAAAACTTCGTACACCACTCCCTTTGTCACAGATCCAGCTATGCGCTCGAAAGTAGTGGCCACTATCAATTTTGATGATTCCATCGATGCACTTGAGATTGCAAAAGTCTTGCGCGCAAATGGAATAGTCGACACAGAGCCATATCGCAAACTTGGAAAGAACCAACTACGAATCGGCATGTTCCCATCTGTTGATCCCGATGACATTTCTGCGCTTACTCAATGCATTGAATTCGTCGTTGAGAATCTGAAGAAATAGCGCTTTGACCAGAACTGCTTACAAGCGAGATAAGGTCTTCTGGCTAGCAGCGCTACAAACCGGTGCATTTGGCATCTTTATGGGCGGTTTCGGACCTGCCCTCCCACTTCTTCAAGAAGCTCAAGGTACGAGTGGAGCGGTTGCAGGGCTGCATGGAACTGCCATCGGAGTTGCATCCATCGTTGCCGGTGCATTCAATGCTCATATCGTTCATCGCTTCGGTCGAATTACCACGGTCTGGATTGGTCTCATTACATTCAATATCGGCGCGTTAGGTTTCGTTATCTTTCCTCATCCATGGCAGACCATTCTTTCGATATTTATCGCAGGAATTGGGCTATCAATCACCATCAACAATACTTTTATGAAGTTGTCTATTCACTTTGCAGAGAACTCGGCGCGCGCAACCTCCCAAGCAAATGGCGTCAACTCTGCCTTCACTCTGCTTGGAAATTTCATTATCGGAGTCATTGCAAGTAGCACTTTCAGTTGGAAACTCGGACTTCTCTTATGTATTCCATTCACAATAGTCCTTTATCTTCTCTTGGGCCGACAAGAGGAATACGAATACATCCCTGAAGAATCTGGTCGCCAAAAGGGTTCACTCTCTGTGAAGTACTGGATTAGCTGGGTGGGTATGTCTTTCTGTATCGCAGCAGAATTCGCTGTTGCATTTTGGGCTGCCGCATTACTCCGAGAAAGAACAGATATAAGTGCAGCCGCCGCAACAACTTTAGTTCTTGCCTTCCCGCTCGGAATGATGATGGGTCGGTGGTTTGGAACCTACTTGCTTCCTCAGCTCGACATAGATGAGAGATTGAAGTTAATCGTGGCGATCCAGGGTTTGAGTTTTCTTGTCTTCTGGGGATCGCGCAATGTAATTGCTTCCTTCATTGCGCTCTTCTTTGTAGGTTTTGGCACATCCATGCAATTCGCCTTGTCGACCTTGCGACTTTTGCGTTTCGGCTCCAATAAACCTGATCTCGCGATTGGAAGAGCGAGTTGGGGCGCCGGGCTTGCAATCGCGCTATCCCCACTCATCTTGGGCTCTTTAGCCGACACATTCGGCATCGTTAGCGCTTTCTTGATGGTTCCGGCGATCGTTGTATGCGCCTTTGTTATTGTGGTGTTGCTACCCAGCGCTTCGGAAGTGGAGAAGAAATGAACTACAAGACTCGAAGAATCGTGACGTTGGCGATCCTTTTTAGCTTAGTCTTTTTTGTTCTCGTAAGTGGGCTCTAAAACATCTGCAACCGCAACGCTGGCGGGAGCTGCACCTTTATCGTGGAATTTCCAGTAAGTGACGATTGCGGCCAATAGCGAGATCGACCCGCAGATTCCAACAGTCTCTCGCGTTCCAATTTCTTGCGTCATCCAACCAATGAGTGGCGAGATGATGGGAGTTCCGCCTAGAAAAACGGTGAGATAAATCCCCATAACTCGTCCACGAATTTGAGAGTCAGTACGAATTTGGACCATGGTGTTTGCGCCGATAAAGGTAAGTAGCGCAACACAACCAATGATGGGAAGGAAGATTGCATAAATCAGATACGTTGGTGCAAACGAACTAGCAACCAGAACACCACTAAAGATCATCGAACCGATCATCACGAAACGTGGGCCACGCTTCTTTTCTAGACGAGCTGAAATGAGCGCTCCCGAGAGCGAACCGATAGCCAAGATACTTCCTAGCGCTCCGTATTCTGCAGCGCTCTTATCAAAGACTTGGGTAGCCATCATGGTGTTAAAGATATTGAAGTTCAATCCGAAGCTTGTGGCAAAGAAGACAGTGATCATGACCGCCAAAATGTCAGGACGTGCAGCTACGTATCGAATCGCCTCGCGAACTTTTGTTGAAGAAGATTTACGCTCCTCACGAAATAGTTCAGATTCGCGCATATTCAATAGAGCAATGATCACTAGAAGATATGAAACTCCGTTAAGAATAAATGAGACGCCGGTTCCATAGGCGGCGATCAACAACCCTGACAACCCGGGTCCAATGAGCCGGCCGGTATTGAAATTTGCTGAATTCAATCCCACTGCATTCGGAAGATCCTCTTTGCCGACGACCTCTACGTTGAAACTTTGCCTTACGGGAGCGTCAATCGCATTTCCCATTCCCAAGGTGAAAGCGAAGAACATCACGTGCCAGATTTGAATATTGTCAGTCAGCACAAGCGTTCCGACAGAAAGTGCCGATAAGCCTCCCGTCAGATTCGTAAACATCAATACTTTTCGCTTATTGAATTTGTCAGCGATTTTTCCTCCAGAGATACTGAAGAAAAGAGTTGGAAGAAATTGAAGCGCAGTGACTATTCCAAGATAAGAACCGCTATTGGTGAGTTCGAGAATTAGCCACGCTTGCGCTACACCTTGGGCCCACGTTCCAATATTGGAGACTAGATTGGCTGAAAAGAGTATTCGGAAGTTGCGATGTTTAAATGATCGCAACGTTCCCATACCGTGAGTCTAGTATGATTGCCATTATGCGCAGCGCGGTTCCAATAATCGTCGCGGGAATCGTTGTGTGGACAATCGCACTTGTGATTGCAATCATCGTCAATGCGCTCGCAAAAATCATTCTGACGTGCTTACTTGGAATTACGCTGGGATTGATCGGAATCCGTTACACAAAGCGTAGAGCGCAACGCGAAGGAAAGTAACTACCCTTCAATTTCTTGTGCGATACCACGCAATACTTTTGCTACACGCGCAGCTTCAGCTTCGCTCGGATAACGTCCTTGACGAAGTCCATTACCAACGCGATCAAGCATCTTGATGGATTCTTCAATAATGACTGCGAGATCATCAGCGCCAGCTTTTGAGTTTGCAAGAGATGGTGGCGCATCAATAATGCGAACTGAAAGAGCTTGAGGGCCTTTGCGACCTTCAGCAACGCCAAACTCCAACTTGGTGCCGGGCTTCACAGTGGTAACGCCAGCAGGAAGTGCAGAGGCGGCGAGATAGACATCTTCGCCTTCATCAGATGAAATGAAGCCAAAACCTTTTTCGAGGCTAAACCATTTAACGCGTCCGACTGGCATGACGGGTGCCTCCTTGAATTAAAGATCGTGTAGGTGTCGTGTGCGCCGCGCTTTGCGGACAGGGGGCTAGTTTATCGCCTCAGAATGCGCGCCGCATCCATGATTTACCGAGACCACACGCGCATCTTCGGGAGAAATCGCATTCGCGCACACACCGAATGCTTGGCGGAATGAACCGGCAATCGGAAGGTAAAAACCACACGTTCCACAATTCTTCGGCGCATATTGCGCGATAGGTGCGCTCGGGCCGCGGTCGCCTTCAATCCAACGTTTCGCTGCTTGATCGCGACCTTCAATCGAAAGTACGCGTAGTCGACCAGCTCCTAATTCGAATAGTTCGTGAAGATCGAGTTCTTCATCAGTGGGCAAGACCGCACTAGCCGGAACCAGACGCGCATCATCAGCAGCAGTAGGAACGATTGTTCCAACGCCAACATCGTCTGCAGTTATGCGCTCGCTGTAAGGAATCCACTCAGGAGCCAAAAGCGCATCGGCACCTGGAAGCAGAACGACATCACAGATTGTGGGAGAACTTTCCGAATCAAGTTTTGCAACAGTGACTGCCCAGCGCCAGCCAACATATCCGGGCAAGAAAGCTTCAAATAAATATGTGGCTACGTGATCATCATCGGACTCAACAGATAAATGTGAGCCGACAAATTTCTCATTCTTTGCATCTTCTAAAGCAGCCGCACGTGCAAAATCAGCGGCGTTGAATGGATCAACGCCGCTGACCTTTGTAGAACTCTTCTTCTGATTCTTCTTCGTCGCGCGGGACATAGAAGAAAGTCTATCTTTAGAAGTCCATATCTCCGCCCGGGGCAGCAGGCATCGCAGGCTTAGGTTCTGGCTTATCTGCAATTACAGCTTCAGTCGTCAAGAAGAGGGCTGCAATTGATGCGGCATTCTGGAGAGCAGAGCGAGTGACCTTGGCAGGATCGATGATTCCGCTCTTAATCATGTCGACATACTCACCTGTTGCTGCGTTTAGTCCATGTCCTGGATCAAGATGACGAACTTTCTCAACAATAACTCCACCTTCAAGACCAGCATTGATTGCGATCTGCTTCAACGGAGCTTCGACGGCGAATTCAACGATCTTCGCGCCTGTGGCTTCATCGCCAGAAAGTTTCAACTTATCGAAAGCTTTCTTTGAGGCCTGAAGTAGTGCAACGCCACCACCAGAGACAATTCCTTCTTCGACTGCAGCCTTCGCGTTGCGAACTGCATCTTCGATACGGTGCTTACGCTCTTTGAGTTCTACTTCAGTCGCAGCGCCAGCTTTGATGACAGCAACGCCACCAGCGAGCTTGGCGAGACGCTCTTGAAGCTTCTCACGGTCGTAATCTGAATCTGACTTTTCGATCTCGGCGCGGATTTGTGCAACGCGACCCTTGATCATGTCGTCATCGCCTTGTCCTTCAACGATGGTTGTTTCATCCTTGGTAATCACTACTTTGCGCGCTTTTCCGAGGAGATCCAAGGTTGCAGCATCAAGCTTCAAACCAACTTCTTCTGAGATCACAGTTCCACCGGTAAGGATTGCGATGTCTTGGAGCATCGCCTTACGACGATCACCAAAACCCGGAGCCTTCACCGCAGCAGAACGGAATGTTCCACGAATCTTGTTGACGACGAGAGTTGCAAGCGCCTCACCTTCAATATCTTCAGCGATGATTGCAAGTGGCTTTCCTGCCTGCATTACCTTCTCGAGGATTGGAACGAGATCTTTGATGTTTGAGATCTTCGAGTTACAGATCAAGACGTAAGCATCTTCCAAAACTGCTTCCCTGCGATCGGTATCGGTCACCATATATGGTGAGATATAACCTGTATCAAAGCGCATGCCTTCAGTGAGCTCGAGTTCGAGTCCAAAAGTGTTGCTCTCTTCTACAGTTATAACGCCTTCTTTTCCGACCTTATCCATTGCCTCAGCGATCATTTCGCCAATAGTTGAGTCAGCTGCGGAGATAGATGCTGTTGCAGAAATCTGTTCTTTCGTTTCAACTGGCTTTGCCATTGCAGAAAGTTCTGCGGCAATCGCTTCGACCGCTTTCTCTATACCTTTCTTCAACGCCATTGGGTTTGATCCAGCTGCAACGTTGCGAAGTCCTTCGCGAACCAGCGCTTGAGCGAGAACGGTCGCGGTGGTGGTTCCATCGCCAGCGACATCATCGGTCTTCTTCGCTACTTCTTTTACTAGCTCGGCGCCGATCTTCTCCCATGGATCATCAAGTTCAATCTCTTTTGCAATGGAGACGCCATCATTAGTGATGGTGGGTGCGCCCCACTTCTTCTCCAACACAACATTTCGTCCGCGTGGTCCAAGGGTTACCTTGACCGCATCAGCGAGCTGGTTCATTCCGCGCTCGAGGCCGCGACGTGCATCTTCATTAAAGGCAATCATCTTTGCCATGGTTTCGTGACTCCTGTCAGTTACCTGTTTATCTGGGTTCTAAGCGACTTATCACTCTCGCTTGACGAGTGCTAACGCCTAGCCTAGGGGCGACTATTCCCGTTCTCAAATCCAGTTGGGTTTTTGGCCGAACTCACGGTGCGAAATCGAGAGCCCGATAGGCGAAGCTACAGTTTTGGCTTTTCGCTTCGCCGAAGGGCGTCGAGATTTCGGTGTGAGGT
>JBJTHB010000021.1:0-2210 GCA_046094245.1 Actinomycetota bacterium | reverse complement strand
TTCTTAAACCTGCTATCGAAACGCCACTTACTGCAATGGCCATCATCGACATTCTCGAACGAGCTGGAGTTCCAAAAGGCGTTGTGAATCTTGTAACCCCGACCCCAGCCGGCCCAATGGTTAGTCGCATGCTTCATGACCCACGCGTCATGAACCTTTCCTTTACTGGTTCTACCGAAGTAGGTCGTGTGCTTTTGAAAGAAGCTTCAGATCGCGTGATTCGTTGCTCAATGGAACTTGGTGGTAACGCACCTTTCGTTGTTCTTGATGATGCAAATATCGATGACGCAGTCAAAGGTTTGATGCTCGCAAAGATGCGCAACGGCGGCGCTGCATGTACTGCAGCAAATCGCATCTATGTCCATAAGAAAATTGCGGAAGAGTTCACCAACAAGTTCGCCAAAGCAATGTCAGAATTGAAGATGGCGCCTGGTCGTGAAAGCGGCGCCCAACTTGGCGCAAGTGTTTCCATTAAGGAACGCGACAAAATTGCCCAACTCGTTGAACTCTCAGTCAAAGGCGGCGCAAAAGTAGAAACCGGCGGCATCATGCCTGAAGGCCCAGGTGCGTTTTATCCACCCACAGTTCTCACCGTTGATAAATCAAATGAGATTCTCAAATACGAAGTTTTTGGCCCCGTTGCTCCAATCGTCACTTTCGAAAGCGATGAAGAAGCAATCGCACTCGCTAATGACAGCGACTTTGGTTTGATTTCGTATGTTTATTCGAGCGAACTTGGTCGCGCCATCCGCGTGGCTGAAGCGATTGATTCAGGAATGGTTGCGATTAACCGCGGAATGATCTCTGATCCTGCTGCGCCATTTGGTGGAAATAAGCAATCAGGCTTGGGACGCGAAGGTGGCTTTGATGGAATCCATGAGTTCTTGCAGACCAAGTACATCGGAGTGGATATTTAGGGCTTATTTATTCAGAAGCAGTATTGCTTCTGTTTTCGCAAAGAAGTGAGGCAATCCTCGTTCTTTGTCAGCTTTTCTCCAGCCAAATCGATTCCAGGCTCGTCGTTCAAAAGTTTTGTTAGTGAGAATAAGAAAGGCGCATCCGACTCGATCTAATTCGTACCTCACTACTTGTCCTTGAATCTCCAATTCGAGGGATTTATCTCGAATCAACGCTTCAACTTGTTGATGGTATCTAGATTCATTTTTTTCGCCCAAGTCAAGAATTAGTCCAAAAAACTCAGCATCCCAACCAGCATCGCTAATTGGTACAGAATCTTCTGTGTTGGGCATTTCCGCATTTTATCCTAGGTCCCACAAGGCAAGGTGACAGTTTTTTCCGTCAATAAGGGCCAAGTGCGCATCGACTTTCCATCAACGGTTGCCGTTGCGATTGCTTTTCCATAGAACCGAGAGAGTTTCCGAGATTTGCACTCGGCGAATGTTTCTTGATTTTTAACTTCTTTGTTCTTAGCAATATATCCCTTGATTTTTAGATCATACTGACCGACCAAATAGTCTCGAAATAGTCCAACTTTGAAAATCTCTACTCTCAGGACAAGGTCCCACATGGGTTTGTCACATTTTGAACGAGCATTAACTTTCACAGCGATAATTCCCTCCGACTTCCTTAAAGAAGTCGACAAGTGAGGATCGTCGATTCTGATATTGCACTTTGTAAGAGGTGCATCGGCCGAAGCGAGTGACGTTGAAACGAACGCGATTCCCATCGCCAGAATTACTACCGAGAGGTATTTCCTTAGATTTAATGACATGGCTAAAGAATTGCCGAAACGAGACTTATAAAAATTAATTTTCCACAGCCGATAAAAAATGAAGAAGAGCCTTGGATTCGAGGACCAGCTTTAGAGCAAGTTTTCTGCTTTAGTAACTTATTAACCTGGAACCACCTGCGCAGTGCAGGTAGTCATTGGTTTCGACATGGCGGAGGATGTCCGGACCAAACGATTTAGCTAGCTTGTGAGTAGTTCCAGGGAAATATGTATCGGGCGGAGGATGAGGGATTTGAACCCTCGATAGGTTTCCCTATACACGCTTTCCAAGCGTGCGCACTCGGCCGCTATGCGAATCCTCCCGAGTTTGCTTCGTACTTGAGGCAAGGGGAGAACTGTATCGGTGCTTCAAACTATGATTCACCGCAGATCCTCCGTGCGGCATTACCGTGCCGAACTCCCCCAGGGCTGGAAGGCAGCAAGGGTAGGCCCGCTCTAATGGGTGTGCGGGGGATCCTTA
>JBJTHB010000020.1:0-2270 GCA_046094245.1 Actinomycetota bacterium | reverse complement strand
TAAAGCAGGTGAAGCCCTTCGTGCGGCACTACCTTCCGTGCTCACGAATCGAGAACTAACCCAACTACGTCATGACCTTCCGCTTCATCCTGGAATGGATGAATTGGAATGGCGTGGAGTGGATTTCGCTCACATCAACACGTTATTTGACACTCTTGAAATTAAGGCGCTCAAAGAGCGAATCAAAGCAATCAGCGGTGAAGAAGCGAAAGTAGAGAGCAAGCCCAGCGTGGGAACGCTCCGAGAAATTGGACGAAAAGATTTGGAGAATCTTCTCCAGCAAGCTGAATTGATTCCCTTAGTGATCTCCGAAAATTCAGCAGCAATGAGTTTTGCTCCGGACGAAGTTGTTACTATTGATCGTTCGTTGATTTCTGGCATTCTCTTATCGGAAAATCGCTGGATTGTTCACGGCGCGAAGTACTGGATTCGTAGCGGAGTACTGAGAAAAGTCGCTGTTGATACGGAAGTGGCGGCTTATCTACTCAATCCTGGAACTCGTGATATCGACCTGCTTGATGTCCTTCGGAAATATTGTGGAGTCGAAATCTCTCCGTCAAACGCAGATCTGTTTAGCGAGGATTGGACCCCGGATGCGGCTGGACACATAGCGCAACTGTGGAAAGTCTTAGAACAGGAACTCGAACGTCATAACGCGCTCAAGCTTTATCGCGAGATTGAGATTCCAACAATGGAGATTCTTTCCACGATGGAGGCGGTCGGAATTGGAGTTAATAGAAAACAATTACAAGAGTTGAAGAATTTCTTCGAATCAGAAGAGCAGGCGCAGATCAAACAGGCGTATTCAGCCGTCGGACATGAATTTAATGTTGCATCACCTAAGCAGCTTCAGACTGTCCTCTTTGAAGAATTGGCATTACCAAAAACTAAGCGAATCAAAACTGGATTTAGTACGGATGCCGAATCGTTGGAATGGCTCTTTTCAACCACCAAGCATCCCGTACTCGAAGCACTGCTTCGCGTACGGGAAGTAAGTAAGTTGCGAACGACCATCGAAGGATTGTTGTCCTCAATTGCCGACGACAATCGAATACACACAACGTTCCAGCAAACCACAACCGCTACGGGTCGACTCTCCTCAACGGAACCGAACCTGCAGAACATTCCTATTCGCACCGATGAAGGGCGACGGATCAGAGATTGCTTCATTGCTGAAAAGCCTTTTGTAGACCTGTTGACCGCTGATTACAGCCAGATTGAAATGCGAATCATGGCTCATCTCTCGGATGATCACGAGCTACTTGAAGCATTTCGATCGGGGGAAGATTTACATTCCACTGTTGCCTCTCAAGTATTCGGCGTGAAAGTCTCCGATGTAGATGCCGATATGCGACGCCAGATTAAGGCGATGTCATACGGGCTTGCATATGGTTTGTCTTCCTATGGCTTAGCGCAACAGCTTGATATCTCCCCGACAGATGCGAACATCTTGATGGGAAAGTATTTTGAGAGATTTGGTGGAATCCAGATTTACCTCAAGGAAGTAGTCCGAGTTGCGCGCGATAAGGGCTATACCGAAACAATCATGGGCCGCAGACGTTATCTTCCGGATTTGAACCATGAGAATCGACAACGGCGTGAAGTTGCAGAGCGCATGGCCTTAAATGCCCCAATCCAAGGATCGGCTGCAGACATCATCAAAGTTGCAATGCTCAATGTAGAACGTGCAATCAAGACAGAAAATTTGAAGTCACGGATGTTGCTTCAAGTCCATGATGAGTTAATTTTTGAAATTTCCGATGGCGAACACGAGGCGATGGAAACTCTCGTACGCCGGGAAATGGGCGGAGCTTTTCCGCTGAAAGCCCCCTTGGATGTCAATGTTGGCTTCGGCAAGAGCTGGGATCTTGCAGCGCATTGATGCCAAATTGACCGAATCCACAGCTAGAAAGTAGCCTTGCGCTCCGCGCTTAAGGAACCTGTACATCCTCGGACGTAGTAGGAAGTGCCCATATCTCGTAGAAGTCATACTGGAAGTGGAGTCGGGCCTGGAGCGTGCCCTACTAAACCATTTCCCCACGGAGTACCTTGTCAACTCAAATTTCACTCAACGATATTGGAACAGCAGAAGATTTTCTCGCCGCAATCGAAGGCACAATCAAAAACTTTAACGACGGAGATCTTGTATCTGGCGTTGTAGTCCAGGTAGATCGCGATGAAGTCCTTCTCGATATTGGATATAAAACAGAAGGCGTAATCCCAGCCCGCGAACTCTCAATCCGTCATGATCTTGACCCAAGTGAATTGGT